>CACFLG010000007.1 GCA_902567095.1 uncultured OM182 clade bacterium | reverse complement strand
CCTTCCCAGTTCATTCAGCGTGACACCCAAATTGTTGTGGGCCTGAGCAAAGTCAGGCTTCAGGGCTATCGCTTGTCTGTAGCTTGCTTCAGCTTCGTCTAACCTTCGCAGTTCGTGGTGCGTGTTACCCAAGTTATTGTGGGCCTCGGCAAAGTCAGGCTTCAGGGCTATCGCTTGTCTGTAGCTTGCTTCAGCTTCGTCTAACCTTCCCAGTTCTTGGAGCGTGACGCCCAAGATGCTGTAAGCTTCGGCATCATGAGGAGACAATGCAACTGCTGTCTCATTAACATCCACGGCTTCAGAACTTCTGCCTGTTGCCCCCAATAGTGCGCCTAAAACTTTCCAGGCAAATTCATGTTTAGGAAATTCTTGAGTCATGGATATCGCAAGCTTTTCTGCTTGACCGAATCGTCCGCTCTGATAGTGCACTAAAAGGCTATTGAGTAGTTCTTTAGGTGGGCTTACTCTTGCAGTGTCGGTTTTTTCTGTTTTATACTGGATTCGTGACTCTAAGGGATTTAACCTGTTTCCATCCACACCCTGCCTCTTTGCTTGCTCAAGAACTTGCAGAGCATTATCAAACTGCTTTTCTCTGATGAGGGCATCAATGTAGCTAAGCCAAAACTGCTCGATCGTTGGGTTCGTTTCTAGAGCAGTTTTAAATAACGGCAATGCCGCATCAACTTTATTTACTGATACTGCTATTACGCCTAGATTATGGTTAGCGTCAGGGTGTGCTGGCTTGGACTGCAAGATTGCACGATAAAGACGTTCGGCTTCTTGAAGCTTGCCTTCTTTGTGTGCTGCAACACCTTGCTGCAGAGTTTGTTCAATGCTTACTTCCACTTTGGGTTAACTAATTGAGTTTTTCTTAAGTTCAAGGACATGCAGGCAATCCTGTTTCCACGCGGATTTCTCCCATCCCTTTTTCAGGAACTAATCGGCAGATGTTATCTCAATACACTGGGGTGTTTCATCTTTTTCTGCCGAAAGAGCGAAGTCTTTCGGTATAATAGACAGAACCACTCGCATATTAAGCACCCGGATTCTCTCTACAGGTGCGATTAATCGCATCACGACCATGTTCTTCAAAATGGGTTATGGGTTTGCTGAGAACCGACTCACTTCAAAGATTACGCGCGCCTTTGGATCTGTCGTTGGGATTTCCTGATTGTCCTTTTTGCCAAGCCACTACTGTGTTTCTTTTGTAGGAACAAGCGTATCTCACTCCTGCCAAAATAGAACCCAACAATCGCCCAAACTCAATAATATTCGTTTAGAGAGAGAAAGTACTAAGCGGCTGTTTTTACTGTGTTTAAGTATTGTGGTTGATTGTGTTTCGTCCGAAAGATCTGACTGAAAACCCCCATGTCAGTGGTTCGATTTCACCTCTGGCCACCACTTTAGAACGGCCTCGCGAGCATTCACCTGCTTTTACCTGGCTAGCGATAGCAAGTTTCTCCATCAATCTAAGCAGGCTCAGGAGAAAATTAACAAAAAGAATTACCTCATATTCCTTCGAACTGTAACGCAAGGTTCGGAAAAGACTAAAACCAGACGTCATCAATTTGCCCCGATTCAAGTTCAAGGGCATAGGACAAGTAGTAGTTGCGATTCGGTGCATTATATTCGTGCGCTGCAAGCGCACGAAGGGCCGCTATCTTGATTTCCCGCGCTGATTGATGCTCTGCTTCACCCAGCCACTTCAGATGATCCGCAAGTTCGAGCGCCCATTGGAATTCTCCCGCTTTCATTGCGGCTCTAGTTTTTTCTTCGAATTCTTTAACACCACCCGCCAATCTAGCGACTTTCTCAGCTTCAGCTCTCGGATGCAATTGGTGAAGCCCCACAGGATTACCATCATACCAGCCAAGCAAACCCGAATAGATTGCACGGACAGCGTGAGATACGGAACCATAAAACTCAATCAGGTAGGGTTTATCAACCACATTAGCGGACAGTTTCACCTCATGAGCTATCAGATCAGGTCCTTTACCCAAATTAATTCCCTCTACAGTCTGATCATAAACCGAACGGATCGCATAGCTATATTCACGAAGCGCTCTGGTAGCTAACGCTCTTCCTGACAGAGGCGACGTGTGCCCGCCAACCAGATGATAGGGCTCAAATGTTGCCATCCTGGCAACACTTGTCGACCAATTTATTACATTTCTGTACCCAGTTCCTCGAATTGCATATAAATTAGGAAATGCATAATAGAAATTATCACCCGCGAATAGCACTTGCTCTTCAGGCAACCAAACAAACAGGGCGTCATCAGTTTCACCGGGCGCCGGATATATCTCGAGATCAACGCCAGCGATAGTTATTTTTGTATCCCCGTTGATTGTCACCGATGGCGGAATATGACCTTTGCCGCGATCCTTGTCGATAGTTACCGCAGCAGCTACTCCTCGGTTGGTCATTTGGTGTGGTGGCAACTTGCGTCCGAATTGCCGATTAAAGCGTCTCATCATAATAGGGCCAAGCTCTCTTTCAACGCGCGCAGAGTCAGCGAAACCCTTCATTGCATAGACCGCAGGCTGCTGATTCCCGACAAATGCACTCGCGCCTCCTATGTGATCAGGGTGACTGTGAGTATAGATAATAGCTTTTACCGGCTTGTCGCTGTATTGACGAAACGCTCTAAAAGCATTGCCAGCAGCAGTAGGTCCCATAAGAGTGTCAACGATGATGACACCATCAGCGCCAACGATCATTGATGTATTGGCACCGTGAAATCCAACAGCAACATACACATTCTCTGTTAATTTGATCACACGTTGCTCAAAATGCTTCTCCTGTTCTTGCAACATTTTGAGAGCCAAATCTGAATCAACCTGCGTTCCCGCAATTGCTATTAAAGGTATAAAAGTAAGAAAAATTATTATCTTGTTTATCACGCTATGTCCTTGAAATTAAATTTCGGTTCCGAGAAACGGCTTATGAAATTATAAATAGCTTTGATTTAAGTTTGCGATTTCTATTCTAATCCAAAGTGTCGGTTGTTAGACCATACCTATGGCCGCATTTGTCTCACGAATTATATTCTAGTCCCAGATCAAGAGACAATTTCATCCAGTCTATAGCGAGTGATCAAGAAAGGATTTCCACGCACACGATACAACTGCTAAAAAAAGAGAAAATAAACACTATTCACTCACAGATAGATTGGCTTCCGCTAGCCTGTCTGAGTGATACGACCCAATCCATAGCGAACCATCATGAGGTAAGCCCACAGTTCCAACTCCCATATTCTTGCTCTCGAATTTATAGGAAACAACCAAAGAAAGGTCCTGCAAAGATAACTTATTAATTGAAAAGGGAAGAGTGCAATTGACATTAGCCCCACACTTCAAAGAATCGGTAACAGAATGATCATGGTTAGTTACCCAAGCAAAGCCATCTTTTACGACAACGTTATCAGGAGAATTATGCTGATATTCTCCCAATGGCTGTTTGGAATCGAGATCGAATAAAACCGTCTTGTCTCCCAGATTGTAATTTACTATCAGGTGCTCGTTTTTTTTATCTAAAGCGATACCATTTGGGAAAGATCCTTTTGTATATTGGAGTTCCTCAAAGATATTATCTTGGCTCCATTTAACGACCATGCCCGTGTCAGATTTTACGAATACATTCCATAACACTCTTGCCAAAGAGAAATCAGGATCAAACATATGAGTTGCATAAAAATTTCCACTCGTATCCAATGAAACATCGTTAAAATAATATTGGCCCTCAGCATTTACGCAGCCTTTCCATTCAAGCATCCAGCCTTCTTTTTCTTTAAGTTCAAACATCTCTATGCTCTCTTTGGGATAATGACTTACGACCGCAAGTTGGAGTTTTCCATCTTTTCTCTGAACCAAGTCGAGCCCATGAGGACCGAAGGGTGTATTTAGATCTCTAGAGCATTCAGGCGAGCCCCATTCACTAATACCTAATGAAATGACCGCCTCAACCCTAGTTTTGTCTTTTATATTAAAAAAACTTAACCTACCCGGAGTCATTTCAACCAATGGCGCCATACCACCAAACTCAGCAACAATTAAGAAGTTTTTATCTGGAGTGATGGCCAGATCTTCTGGATTCATAAAATTGCAATAAACGTTGAGTTCTTCATTGCTTGCACATCCAACTAATGGCTCAAAGGATCCTTTATTTCCAAGCCACACCGATATTAAGATACCAACTATTGCTAGTCCTAAAATGGTCTTGGAAGTTCTTTTCATTTTTCTGTCCTCAGTCAATTTTATTTGCAAAAGGCACAAACCCAATTGGAGATTTGATAAGAATATGTCACATAGGATCGCTTTCAACCAGTTCGTTCACAGTGCTGGTTAGGATTTACAAACTTCTAAGGTGGTTAAGATCAAAATAGCGTAAAATTAAACGTAGATAAATCAGTGGAGTTTCAGAGTGCAATTCGATGAAGTCTTTCTCGGTCGTCGCAGCATAAGAGGTTATAAGAGCGACCCAGTGCCGAAAGCTCTTATTAAGGAAGTATTGAAACTAGCAATGCGATCGCCCTCCTCGATGAATACCCAGCCATGGAATTTTACCGTCGTCACTGGCGAACCCTTGGATCTGATTCGGGCGGGCAACACAGAACGAAATCTAGCAGGTGTCCCACATTCACGCGAATTTCGTATTGGACAACCTTTTGCGGGCGAACATCGGGATCGGCAGGTTGGGGTAGCGAAGCAACTGTTCGCTGCAATGAATATAGCGCGGGAGGACAAAGACGGACGCCAAGACTGGGTCCTAAGAGGGTTTCGGCAATTCGACGCACCCGTTTGCGTAATTATCACCTATGACCGGGTTTTAGCAGACAGCGATGACACAGCTTTTGATTGCGGTGCCGTTACTACTGCGCTAGTGAATGCCGCTTGGTCACGCGGCTTGGGTGCGGTTATCAACAGCCAAGGAATTATGCAATCCCCCGTAGTCCGGGAACACGCGAAAATCGCAGACGACCAAGTAATAATGAAGGCTGTCGCCTTGGGTTGGCCAGATCACAGCTTTCCCGCGAATGCGGTCATATCTGAGCGGAAGAGTGTAGAGGACGCCTCTACGTTCCTAGGATTTGACGAATAGGAAGTTTAAAAATACAAAAATAATTCAGCTCAGGACATTAAAGCTCCTGAACTGAATTATTATTAGCAGTTAGTCACCAAAAGCGTATCGCATAGTAAGAGACACGGTGGGTCCTTCGGACGGTTTAACCACCACCGACTCGAATAAATCAGCGGACGTATAATATTCCTCGTCGGTTAAGTTATTCGCCTGCAGCAACGCTGAAAAACGGTCATTTATATAACCAACTGAACCAGTCCAAACGACATAGTCTGGCAGCAATACCGATTTCATTGCATCCATATGAGTTTCCTCGACCCATGTAAAACCAAGCGAGGCGTTAACCTCTCCTCCAAAAAGCTCTTGAGTCCAAGTCCCATAAACGCTAACTATATTATCTGGAAGACCGCCACGTTCCAGTTTTGCTCCTGGCCCAGTAAGCGTATCACGATCCGCCGAAATTCTACCGCCGTAGACCTGGTCGGGTGTTAACCCGTTTTGCGCGGCAAAGTCAGCGCCATTGATTACAGTAAAAATGTTGCCTATTTCATCAATTTCGGAATGTGTCGCAGTTGCTATAATCGAAAGTTGGTCGGTAACAAGGGCTCTTAGCTCGAATTCAACACCTTTCGAAAACGTTTGAGTCACTGACGATAGCTGTCCGGACCGCTCGGTTTTCTCTTGATCATAATAGCTGAGTGCCGCGTAGATGCGGTCGTCAAAACCAAGAAATTTGAATCCAATCTCGCCCAGTTCAGACTCTGCGAGGTACTCGTCAGAGGGAACTGATGAGGTAATAACGCCGCCCAACTGATTCGCATTAAGAGAATTCGCTAACGCATAGGTCACGTAGGGTACGAATCCTGATTCGCTTCGGTAGGAGAGCGACACGTTATAGCTCCACTCTCCTACGCTGTCAGATACCTTCCCTAGATCGCTCCAAGGATTGTTCATCAACGTAACCGCAATTTCCTCCGATTCCACATCAAACTTATCGTATCTAGCGCCTAACAGAACGGTCACATCTTCGATCTGGATGTTGGACATGAAAAATACGCCAACTGTGTCAGCAACCGAAACCTCTTCCTGATTAAAGTTCCGTCCGGGATCACCGGAGGCGATTGACGTGTTGTTTCCTGCTGCGTCAGTGTTGTAAATCACCCCATCGAGCGGATTCTCTACAGCGGGTGCGATGCGATCGTCCGGGGTCGGACCAACAATCATGTCTCTAAAGTCGAAGGTTTCGTCAAAAAACGCGTGTTTTTTATCAAGGTCCTCACGCCGGTAACTTAATCCAACGATATTTTCAGCCAGAATTGCATCGCTCTCATATTCAAAGGTAAGACTACTTCTCAGCTCAAACACGGTAGCGTCAGGGTATAGTGCTGTAAACCCCCAACTTTGGTACTTAGTGTGTTCCATGTAATCGTAGAAAAACTGATTACGCCATACCACGTCATTCGAAAAGGTATGCGTAATATCAAAATAGGCCGTGTATACATCCGTGTCAGCGTAGTCTTGAGGATCAATAAAGGTGACATCATGACTAATCTGTGCAGTGCCTGCATTGATCAAAGGAGAAATCCACGGCGTGCTGTTTCCCCCAAAACAGGTGAGTGCTTGACCATTATACGTGGCTTGGTTAAAACCCAGATCGGGAACACAGAAAGTACCGACCCCAGAAAAGGAGTCATTAATCCCTATGCCAGCCGCAGAGGAAGGAAAACCACTTTCATTGGGTCTCAGATCGACGCCCCCATTTCTGTTTCTTGCTGGCGGCGTGCCGGTAATATATGTTCCAGTGTCCACCAAGTCCTGAGTCACTCTAGTCCAACCCGGAACCTGAATGCTGTCGCTCGACTGATATTGCAGTCCAAACTCTAAAGTTGTGCTGTCGCTAACATCAATATCAAATGCTACCTGCAAAAGCTCACTGCTGGGCTCATACAAATCGTAGAAAGACCCAGAGTCTTCCACCTCAGCAAATATTTGAAGCCCGCCTTGGCTGTCCCCTAAGGTAAATGGCATGCCAAACTCACCGAAAACGATCTGCTGGCTGTAAGAACCCAAGGTGACGCCGACATCTCCGCTCGGACCACTGATATATTTAGACCCGTCGCTCTTGGAAGATTTCGGAATGTAATTTAGCTGTCCTCCTATAGAACCCGTCCCGTAAAGAGGTGACACTGGCCCCCTCAAAATCTCTAATCTCTCCGCACCACGCACGATGGTATTAAAAGCACCCGGATTCGCTATACGCCGAAAACCTCTAAAATAATTATCTGCTGGCTCTCCTCGTATATCCATTGCACCTCTGATGCCAAAAAAGGAGCTCGTAAAAGCGCCAGGTGTTAGACGAACCAAATCATCCACGCTACGTAAAGCAAATTTTTGTATAAGGTCTTCCCGAACTTCTGATACTGAGCGCGGCGTATCGACAAGGCTCATATCTAAGCCAAAAGAACTATCGGAAGACTGATTTGGTAAAATAGAAAAATAGTCCCGTTTTGCTGTAACGACTACTTCCTCAATGTTTTCGCCAGAGTCAACCGCATCCTCGCCAAAGGCTGGCGTGGAGAACACGAACCAAGCTAATCCAAAAATCTTTGCTCCATTCTTCAAATAATTTTTTAACACTTTTCTCAACCGATCTGACATTCTTTCCCTCCCATTTAATGTCTTGATTTTGATTTTCTCGACTCCCTCAAGAACAACCATTAAAAAAGAATCTAGTAATCACACTATTGAAAAGCAGGATCCGTGCCAATTTTGACTCTTATCTTCAAACAGTATCTTTTCTGAGAAAAGTATCTCCGAGAAAGTCACCTAAGCTCATTTTATTTGTGATGGGAAAGGGTCAGATGGGACACACCTAAAGAAGGGCAAAAAATTAATTGCCTTTAAACTCAAATTAGCTTTCACCAGCAATGCGCTTTAAATGTGCACGAAATTCAGTAAGCCACTTATAGAGGGCTTTTTTTAAGGTGCTCGCTTAAGCAGCAAATTAAACTTACCTCTTTATAGTATTTATCGGCTTTTTTTTGCTTAATAGCTAAATGGAAAATGTATTTGACTTCATTATTGTAGGAGCTGGCTCATCGGGGTCAGTTATTGCTAACCGACTTTCGGCTAACCCAAAAAATAAGGTATTACTTATTGAAGCAGGAAGTATTGATAACCACCCTTACATAACAATTCCAAAAGGCATCTCAAAGCTGGTGAAGCATCCAAAGTTCACCTGGGCATTTCCTATTAATCAAAACCGTCGCCCCGATATTCCTTCGAAAGAGGTTTGGATTAGAGGCAAGGGACTGGGTGGCTCAAGTTCCATAAATGGAATGATTTATTCTCGAGGTCATGCGCAGGATTATGAGGAGTGGAATACGCTTGGAGGTCCTGGGTGGGGCTGGGAAGAAATGCGAGCAGTTTATCGAAGAATCGAGGAGCATGAGTTGGGCTCAAATGAAAACAGGGGAGGAGAAGGTCCTTTACCAATATCCTCAGGAAAGTTTCGATACCCGTTAGCCGAAAAGATGATCAGGGCTGGGGAAGAGTTTGGTCTCGAAGCGAGAGAGGATCTAAATCACCCGAGCTTAGAAGGTATTGGCTATTACAACCACACCATAAAAAACGGTCGAAGAATGAGCGCAGCGAGGGTTTTTCTTCATCCCGCTATGAAAAGACCCAACTTAACAGTGATCACCGGGATTCACGCAAACAAAGTGGTCTTTAAAGATAAGAAAGTGTTCGGAATAGATTGTGTTAAAAACAAAAAAGAAATGCGCTTCAGATGCAAAAAAGAAATAATTCTTAGTGCTGGTGCTTTGCTAACACCAAAAATCCTTCAGCTTTCGGGCATTGGCCAAAAAGATCTGCTCGAATCTCTGAAAATCGAGATCCTACATGAGAGCCCCGATGTGGGGAAAAAATTGCGAGAGCACCTAGGATTTTCAATGCCCCATAAATTGGAAAAAACACGAGGGATCAATCACCACTTCAGAGGCATCGGCTTGGTGAAAAGCATTTTCCAATATTATTTTTCAAGAAAAGGTCCCATGGCAACCGGTCCATTCGAAATCGGAGCCTTTGTCCGGTCCATGCCCGGCGCAAACAGGCCAGACACACAACTATATCTCGGGGCATTCAGTTACGCTCGATCCAGATCAAGTGATAATTTCCCAGTACAACTGAGTCATACGGATTCGGTCCCAGGCATAACGATATATGGCCAACTGCTTAATCTTACAAGCGAGGGAGAGGTCCGAATTCAAAGCAAAGACCCAAAAAAAGCTCCTGCAATTTCACCTAATTGGTTAAAGACAGATTATGATAAGGAGGCAATGGTGGAAATGGTCAGGACCATGCGGCGTTTTGTAAAGCAACCAGCTATTGCCGATTATTTTGGAGAAGAGCTGGTCCCAGGAAATCACTGTCAAAGCAATTCTGAAATATTAGATGCGGTTACTCGCCTATCAACCAGTGGCCTGCATGCAACGGGGACATGCCGGATGGGGAGAGATTCCAAGAGTGTCGTTGATAATCGTCTTCGGGTTCGAGGGGTAACCGGACTGCGTGTTGCAGATTGTTCCATAATGCCGTCTCTTATTTCTGGAAACACGAATGGGCCGGCGATGGCAGTCGGCTGGCGAGCAAGCGATCTTATTTTGAACGCGGTTTAAATTTTTTTACTTAAGAAAAAAGAACCTTGCATTAAATTCCAAGAAGAAGAGACGATTATGGAAAAGAAAATTGCATTGATTACGGGCGGATCAACCGGCATTGGAGCCAGTGTAGCCGAACAACTTTCTGGAGCAGGTTTTCTGGTGGTCATCTGCGATGTAAACGAAGGGTTAGGCATAACCCTCGCAGAGAGATTATCAGGTCACTTTATTTATTGCGATGTAACCGATCTCTCCAGTGTTGAAAAAGCGGCTCGAACATGCGAGCAGCAATTGGGAACTCCTTCCTTTATTCATCTTAATGCGGGAATCATGAGCGTCCCCACTGGCGCTCCTTTTCTTGCCATTGAGGATCTTTCGGTAGAACAATATAAGCGCATAGTGGGCGTAAATTTGGACGGGGTCTTTCATGGACTCAAAACTTTTTTGCCAAAAATGGGAAAGCAAGGAGGGGCTATTACCATCACGGCCTCAACTGCGGGCCTTGGCGTCGTTCCTGTTGATCCAATGTATACGGCAACTAAATATGCGGTAATTGGCATGGCAAGAGCTGTCGCGGCGGCTAACGAAAAATCAAATGTTCGTATAAACGTTATTTGCCCTGGTGTAACCGACACGCAAATTGTTCCCGAAGAGTATAAACGCCCTGAATTCAACATGATGCCGGCCAACGTCATAGCCGCGGAAATTGTAGACCTATTAATGAACGGCTCTAATGGTGAAGTCCGAGTCAAAGTGGCAGCTGACAGGCCCGCCTTCGAGGCCAAGATAATTTCCATTAATTAACGAAGTTTTTACTCAGGCTGATACGGGCCATCCAGAAGACCAATCGATCTCTCGAACGGGATTACTTGCCCCGTCCCAATTCTCAGCACCCTCCTGAACGATCCTGAAGAGCTGCTCTGTTTTTTCATCTCGAGCCATCAATTGTATCATGACGCCGGGACAGTCGACCTCGTCAAGATAAACGTGACGATCCCCGTATCGCTGTCGGACTAAAAATCCAGATTCAGACTCCTCGAGCTTAGTAATTTGATCAGAGATGTTGTTTGTCCAAAACCCAAGATGCTGCAAGCCGCCCTGAGGGTTCCGTTCAAGATACTCTCTATATACCGTCTTTGTGTTGTCTTCAGCTTGAATAACCTCAATTTGCTGGTCTCCAGAATACGCAAAAGCAGCGGACAAATTGACAAGGACAGAATGGCCATCTACCTCTGCCGGATAGTTCTGCAACTTTTCTAAAAAAAAAGGACCGATCCCTCTTTTTAGCCAGTGGCGAATACCTAAATGAATATCAGGGACGACATAGCCTTGTTGAACTATCGGGCCGAAAAACTTACTCATATCTAGTCGATTATACTTGTTAAAAAAAATCAGATCTGCCATTTAGGATTTAAGAAAGCACTTATCAATGCATTTGAACTATTCCACTCGTATCTCGTCTCAAAACCATATGATAAATTTTCCATCCCTCTTCATAGCGCCTTACCTTTGAAATATAAGTGCCCAGAAAATAATAGACGCTTTCGTCAGGGTTCTTGTGCCAGGCATTCAAATAACTTTCCATGCTCCCTTGATCACCGTTAACTTCAGTTAGCTGGGTTCCAATCAAATGCTGGGTTCCTGTGTAATCTTTGAGCGCCCCGTAAACGACATCGACCCAGGCATCAGGACCCACTGCCTTAAGTTCTACCTCTGCTCCAGTATTCGCAGTGGTTATCTCAACATCCTCAGTATATATACGATGATAAATCTTTCTCCCTTCCTCAATCTTTTCCTGCGAAGCAAGGCCAATAGTATCAGTCGCCTTTGCGTATAAACGTTGTAATGTTTCTATCTCGTGCTTGTCTGCTACGAGCGAAGATCGATCAAGTGACATTCTAGTGTCCTCCTTAGAATAAACTCTGAAAAATTTAACAGATTAATCTCTTATTGTTACCGCTCATTTACGTCCAGGCGGTTCTCCGTTTATATAATCATTCAAGACTTCATGAAATCGCCTTACTCTAGTCTCTTGCGCCGCCATATAGGGTTCAGGATACCCTTGTGATCGCCATCCTAGGGTCTGCCCGGCTATCAACTGCATATCTTGAGCCACTACTTGGTCAGAATATTCCGAGATACCTCTTCCGTCATCGTATTCTCTTAAATCAAGTTCGGCCTCAGACAATTCCAAGGTGTTTATGGCTGTCCTATTTACAAATTCTTCCATGCCCTCAACAGGGTAAGCCATGGTCCATTGGTCGAAAAAACATTTCTCTGGATCTGTAGGATGCGGCTCCCACCGCCAGACCAGAAAAGAATCTGCGCCTGGGGCTATCGCTATATTCGGGAAAATTACCTGGAAAGGACTTTCTGTTAATTCTTCGTCGTTTAAATTCTCGTAATGGAGGTATCCTTTTTCTTTCCAAAGGCTTTTCTTTGCCTTCTTTAGATCCAACCAACCCTGGAGCGCTTTTGTTTCAAAATCTGGATAACTGTCAGGATCTATGTCCCAAGTTCGCAAAAGGTCATCAAACGGATGAGAGTCTCCATCTGGGAGACGATCGCGCAAAGAAGGTCTGCCCATTTGGATAATTCGATTGTGTCCCATCGGGAACATCTCGTAGCGAGATGTGAAATGGTCTTGATCAATGATAGGCGGAACTTGAGGGTGAACGGTACGAGTGTGGTATGACTCATTGAAGTTGTCGGACCAGAATTTCCAATTACCATCGAGCGCCGTGCGCCACCAATTAACTCTGACTGTTTTCTCGAATTGATGATTTTTATAAAGTTCAACCGTTGGCTCAAGGTATTCCTCTAACTCGGGAGCCTCCGCGTCCATGGTGTACCAAACCAAACCAGCCCAAGTATCCACCCTGACTTCTTTAAGAGTCAATTTGCCAACTGGATCTCCCTGAGGATAATCATCCCTGTCGGGACAATCTTCTAAAACACCATCTAGGCCCCATTTCCAGCCGTGGTAAGGACAGAAGAAGCTATCAAGACTGCTGTTATCCCAAACCAACCTTGCGGCCCGGTGACCGCAACTGTTATAAAAACCCTTAAGAGAACCATCATTCTGCTTCGCTATGATGACGGACTCCCTCATAAAATCATGGACAATAAAATCACCGGGCTCCTCTAACTGTTGTTCCCTACCAGCAATGTGCCAGATTTTTTTCCAGAGATGTTCCCATTCTAAATCCATAAATTCTTTAGAAAAATATCGTTCTTTAGGTATTGGATCACCCCTCAACATGGACGGGTCTTTTCCAGACATCGCCAAGGGATGCATTTGATCTGAATCCATCGCTAACTCCCGTTTTTATAGTTAGGTTAACGCCAGACAAATGAGACTGTCAAAGCCGATCAATGGACTTTAACAAGTAATTTTCCTAAATTGCCGCCAGAAAACATAAAGCCCAATGCCTCAGGGAACTTTTCAATTCCATCGATGACTTCCTCGGCTAACTGAATGGATCCCTCATGGAGCCATTGCCTCAACTCCTCCTCAGCGGGTCCAATTAACTCTGGATAATGAAAATAAGCGAAGCCCTCCATAGCAGACTGACGTTCTGCCAGCTTAAGATAAGCAGACGGGCCGTGTATATTATCCATATCGTTATACTGAGAAACAGCTCCGCAAATCGTCACCCTGGAACGCAGCGCTAAATTCTCTAGAACTGCATCCAGAATATCGCCTCCCACGTTATCGAAAAAACCGTTAACCCCATTTGGAGCCAACTCAGCAAGCCGGGCTCTCACATCCTCCGATTTGTAGTCAATCGCAGCCTCAAAATTTAGATCATTAAGAAGATGATTGATTTTCCTTGCACCACCAGCGATACCAATCACCTTTGCCCCTTCTTTTTGAGCAATTTGTCCAGCGATGGAACCAACCGCGCCCGCAGCTGCGGACACTACAAACAAATCTCCAAGCTTTGGTCTCGCTACTTTTTTTATACCGATCCAAGCTGTTACCCCAGTCGAACCTCCTAAAATCCCAAGATTAACACTTAACGGCAGGTTGGATTCTTCAAGGAGTTCTAGGTGCTCTATAGATAATTTAGAAAAAGATTGAGCTCCAAGAGGCCCTCTAACCGCTCGCCCTACATCCCATCCCTCAACGGTTGATTCAACTATTCTACCTACCCCGCCAGCAAATACGGTATCACCAATACCCATCTGCATGTGGAAGCCTTCGCCTCGCAACATAGTTCTGATAGCCGCATCGACGGACAGCGATTCATTTGCAATACGAACTTCACCGGGACTCAAATCTACTAAATCTTCCTCGATAACGGAAAAACACTCGGACGTGGCTTCTCCGTCCGGCCGACTGTTCAGTATCACCTTCGTATTTTTTTTGTTCATAACACTCGCATCTCATAATTTATCTGATTTTTACCTACATGATCATAACAGCTATCCATAGAAATTATTTTGTCACCTATTTATACTTCTTTAGACTTTTCTCCTTATTAGCAGAACATGAAAATCCCTAGTAACTTATTGAGTTTCCTTCTTGTCTTGATGATTTCTACTCTATCGCCCGGCTTATACGGGCAAGAGACTGAAGAATGGAACTTCAACGTCACCGTTGATGGCAACCTCATCGGGAAGCATCAATTTAAAAAAAAGCAGGAAGCAGGGTTAACGATTGTAACGTCGAATGCAAAATTCGACGTAAAAATACTATTTGTGAATATCCTTAAATACCGTCACGAAAACAGAGAGGTTTGGGAAGATGGTTGCTTGTCTAAAATAGAATCAACCACTCGATCCAATAAGAAAAAATTCAAAGTCTCCGGAAGTAAGGATAAAGAGAATTTTTCCATTGACACCCTTGCTGAAAATGCGATTCATCAAGGCTGCTTGTATACCTTTGCTTATTGGAATCCAGATTTTTTATTGCAAGACAGACTCGTTAATTCGCAAACGGGAGAGATCGAAGAAGTCACCGTTTCGAGGCTTGATACGGACTCAAATTCGCTAACCGGCTATCTCGTAAACGCTAAAGAAGGTCCCATAAAAGTATGGTATGCAGACAAAACCTGGATAGGATTAGAATCGACGCTAAAAAATGGACGAACTCTTCGCTATGAAATAGATATTCAGACATAACCCCTAAGCAATCGATACGAATGGTTTTTATAATTTTTTAGTAAGCTTTATGAATAAACCGACAATCATCTTTGCCCAAAAAGACGAAAAAGATTTGCTTGATCTCTTAATCAAATTAGCAGAAGAGAGTTCTAATGAGCGAGTCGATGCAATGGGAACCCCCGTGCCGATGTTTAACATCTCAACATCAGTAGTAAAAATTTTTAAAGCTTGGAAAAAAAAACAACCCACACTTTCAGAACTTCAACAAGTGTCGAATCTATTGGAGAGTTTAAGCGAAAGACTAATTGAGTTCGGTTCTGATTACGAACCCGTGCCTTTGTTGTCTCTCTCAAAGCTTTATCACGACAAAGATTTCATCAACCAAGCTGGTATCGAAGTCCAACTCAACGGATATGCTAAGCTGTTAGACTACTAGAGCTTAGCTGGAAGGAATCAAGGCTGTGAATTCAAGTCTTCGAGAAGCTGGATTCCGTTGTGATCTATCGCCGCTTGTGCATGCCTCTGCATCATAGTGATAACCAATTGTAATCCCCTCTCATTACTCAAGTTGAGCGAGCCTGCAGTAAACATGGCGGTAGCCAGGCCCCCTTGCAAATGAGACATCTGGTAATCTTCTCTTAAATCCTTAATAGAGTAAGTCAAAACACCTTCTTCTAACAACGTCTCATGATACAGGCTAACCCATCGGTCTTCATGCTCCCTCCGCAAATCCGTTTCAACCGACCCGCCTAATAAATATGCAAGATCATACGATGAGGGACCCCTGCCAATCCCTTGCCAATCAATGACAGCAACGTGATCAGAGCCAATTTCTCCAAACAACATATTTTCTACTCTACAATCTTGATGAACCAGCGTCCATGGACTTCGTGCTGCAAGCACCTTGTTCACGTTTAGGTAGTTTTTGCTGAAGAGCTCATAGAGGCCTAATGCTTCGGGAGTTAAGTATTCTCCAAAACTTTCAGCAAATTTTGGGAACATATCGGATAAAGATTGCGTGACGAATTCTATTCGAGGTCCAATCATCGACGGAATCCAATTGAATTCATGACTTTCCATCCGACCCCACCAGACAGAATGGATTTTCGCTAAAACCTTTACTGCAGCTTCAGCTTGCGAATCTGACATACCCTCACTTTGCGAGACCATCATTAGATCGCTAAGATCTTCCATCACAATTACGAAATCTGCCGTGCCCTCTAAAATGTCTGCATGATAGATCTTCGGCAAACCCACGTTAATCATCGGACCAAGCTGATTATAAAACCGAACCTCAGCTTCGAACATACCCAAAGCTACCCCTTGTTGACGATTATCTTCAAAGGACGATGGAAGCTTTACGACCACACTTTTCGGAAAATGTTCGCTAGGAAAAAGTTCAACTTTATAAATGTCTCCTAAAAGGCCTATGCCTTCTCCTATTTTGGTCACTTCAAGATCGGTAATCTCAAGACCCAAGATGTTTGAAAGCCATTTCGGCGTCACGTCTACTATAGTTTTTGGGATCATCTTCACTCCTAAAGCTCAAGGTCTA
Source organism: uncultured OM182 clade bacterium (assembly GCA_902567095.1). GTDB lineage: Bacteria > Pseudomonadota > Gammaproteobacteria > Pseudomonadales > Azotimanducaceae > UBA9659. The sequence continues at coordinate 39,373 of CACFLG010000007.1, read as the reverse complement.
TGATGCACCAGTTTCCACTCACCGCAAAATCCCTTTAGACTATAGTTTTGGTTTTATTAGGGTCTGTCATGTTTGATTTTTCGGGAAAAAACGTTCTGATAACGGGGGCAAGTTATGGCTTAGGCGAACAATTCGCAAAAGATTTTGCTAAAGCAGGGGCCAACTTGATAGTTACCGCTAGAGGTGAAGAGCAGCTTAAAGAGCTTGCCAAGTCCTGCGAAAGTATAGGCAGCAAGGTCGTCGCAGTACCTGGAGATGTTTCCATTGAGCAAGACGTAAATCGAGTCATTACAGAGGGAATTAAAGAACTAGGACATATTGACGTTCTAATTAATAACGCTGGAATTGCTGATCCGCGAGGCGTTTGTCCCGAGCAATATGACTCAGAGACCTTTAACAACATTTTAGCAGTTGATCTAGTTGGAGCGTTCTATTACGCAAGGGAGTGCGGTCGACGCATGCTAGAACGAAGATCTGGATCCATCGTGAATATCTGCAGCATTATGGCTAGCGGCGGAAACGAGAACAATGTAATCGGCTACACTGCAGCAAAAGGAGGGCTACTTAATCTAACTTATCAGCTAGGCGTGGAATGGGCAGATAGGGGTGTTAGAGTAAATGCAGTCTCCCCTGGGTTCATCGTGACCGAGATGACGAGGCCAATGCTTGAAGCCATGGGCATCGATAAATGGATTGCGAGCAGAACGCCAATGAGAAGAATCGGCGAGGTGAAAGAGGTAACCAATGCTGTAATGTTTCTGGCTTCCGACCTTGCAAGTTATATTACTGGAGTCGATCTTCTCGTTGATGGCGGAACCAATGCGAGCAACGGGACTTTCCAGATCCCGCCAATTCATCATGAATGGAACAAAGACACACCGATGGTTTCAAGCTCTTATGAACCAGTTCAACCTCGGCCAGATTGGTACCAAGCGCTACAAGAGGGAATACCAGGAATTCATTACCCCATAGAAAGCGCAAAGGAAGATTCTTAAAGGAAAAGAGCCTCAGTTGAACCACATCTGAGACCGAAGAACTCGCTTGATCTCGTGAAATTCACCTGCTCGCAGATGAAGGTGGGCAGAACCATTTATCTTGACTTAGAGGCCAACAATTTTTATCTTCCTCAAAAGCAGTTAAAGAGAGGTTTATGACTTCAGAATTGCTCACAATAATTGGCGCACCAGCATCGCCGTATACCAGAAAAATGCTCGCCGTTTTGAGGTATCGACGGATTCCTTTTAAATACCTAGGCAGCCAGAATAAACATAAGTTACCTAAACCAAAAGTAAGTCTGATTCCAATTGTTTATTTTAAAGATAGCCAAAGTCAGCTCGAACCTTTTATCGACAGCACCCCAATCATCAGAAAACTTGAAATCGAGTACTCAGGTCGATCCATAATTCCAGAAGATCCGACAACGGCTTTTTTGAATTATTTGTTAGAAGATTACGGCGATGAATGGTTAACCAAAGCAATGTTCCACTATCGTTGGGCATACCTCAAAGATGCAGAAATGGCTGGCTCAATATTGCCTTTTTATCAAGGCGGCATTTCCCAAAGCAATCAAAACGCTACTGAGCTAAAAAGTGCGTTCTCAGAGAGGCAAATATCAAGACTCGGCGTAGTTGGTTCGAACGAGACTACCAAAGAAATCATTGAAAACAGCTTCATAAAATTTTTAAGTTGCTTCGATAGTTTACTTCAATCTCACCCGTTTTTATTGGGAACAGGCCCGAGATCGTGTGACTTTGCATTCTTTGGTCAACTGACGCAATTAGCTCAGTTCGATCCAACTCCAAGCGAAATTGTTATTAAAAAATTTCCTCGGATCCATGCGTGGGTGAGCACTATGGAGGATCTATCTGGACTGGAGGTCAATGGAAATAGCGATCTGCCTATAGAGAAATTAGGGTCGAGACTGAAAAACCTCCTCAAAGAGGTAGGCGAGACATACACTCCCGTAATGCTCCAGAATGAGGAAGCAATAAATAGCGGGAGAAAAAAGGTCGAAACGTTTGTCCTTGGTAAGCCGTGGACCCAAGAAATTTTTCCCTACCAAGCAAAATGCTTGAATTGGCTTCGTATCGAATACTCAAAATTAGAGCTGCCAGAAAGACAAAGAATCTCCAAAATGTTCAATGGAACAGGATGCGAGTTATTAATCAAGAAACACCAAGAGGAATAAATTCATATGTTAATCGTTCATTTCGCACCAAACTCAAGAGCAGGCAGAATCATTTGGCTACTTGAAGAACTAGGACTCCCCTACGAAGTTAACAAAATGCGATTCCACCCAGAGGACTTGAAATCTGAAACGCATAGAGCACGTCACCCACTTGGGCGGGTGCCCGTGCTTGAAGATGATGGGAAACTAATATGGGAATCTGGCGCTATCGTTGAATATATACTTGAATGCCACGAAAAAGCTGACCTAAAGCCGGATAAAAGAGATCCCTCTTTTCCCGCATACCTTCAATGGTTTCATTACTGTGAGGGCATGGTCATGCCGCCAGTGAACACGATAGTCGTTCAAACTGTCCTCCTTCCTCCCGATCGCAGAGATGAAACAGCACTGTCACAAGCAAAAAAACTCTTAACCCGGGCTCTGGAACCCGTCAACACGGAGCTTAGCGGCAGAGACTACTTAATTGGAAACTTTTCAGCTGCAGATATCATGCTTGGACATGCCTGCTTTATGAGCAACAGACTTGGGTGCGTTCCCGAAGAAATGTCAAATCTCAGGCAGTATGTGGATAACATATCGAGCAGACCCGCCTTTGATCTAGCTATAAATATGCAGTAAATCAATCAAGATAAATCGTAGGCCTCAGGTTCAATATCATGTGTCTTAGACCAATATTCGAGATTACTAAAAGGGGAATTATTAACAACTCTTCCTTGAGAGTTCTTATACCAACTCTGGACTCCAGAGTGTCCCCACGCAAGCTGCTGACTCAATTCCTGAACCTCTTTATTGTACTGATCATTTATCTCGGCACTGACCTCTAACTCCCTTGCCTCTTTTTCAGCCATAAGCGCAATGCACTGCATCATGTAGTGCACTTGGCATTCCGTGTTATAGATAATGCTTCCGCCGTGGACGATATTCGTATTCGGACCGTACAAGCAAAAAAGATTAGGATAACCCGGCACCAAGATTCCTTTATAGGCTTCGGGAGTTTCTCCCCACAACTCTTCAAGATTTTTTCCTTCTGTGCCCTTCACATCCATTGGCCATAAAAATCTATTCGTATTAAATCCGGTCGCGTAAATAATTACATCAAATTCATGCTCGATTCCGTCTTCTGTAAGAACTCCTTTCTCTGTGAAACTTTTGATAGGGCTGTCTACCAAGCTAACGTCATCTCTTGCTATGGTCTTATACCAATCATTATCAATTACCGGACGTTTACCGTAGACAGGAAAATCAGGGACACACTTTGGCAATAAGTCTTGTCGGGCACCAAGTTGATCACTGATGTATGACGTGAAAGATTCTCTAATCATATCGTTCTGCTCATTCATCGAACGATCCTTATGCTGCCAATTCGGGTCCTCAACAACGGCACTCCAATTTCTATCCATAAAACCAAAAATCATTCGCGCCCTATGCCATTCTGCGTAGCAAGGAAGGTAGTTCAAAGCCCATCTTATACCGGTTTCAACTGATCGATAGTAATCTCGACTTGGCGTTATCCAATGAGGAGTGCGCTGAAAGACAGTTAGGTGGTCAGCTTTTTCAGCAGTTTTCGGTACCAATTGAACTGAACTACAACCTGTTCCGATCACCGCTACCTTCTTATTTTTTATATCAACATCATTTCGCCAACGAGCCGAATGGAAGGATTCACCATTATAAATCTCTTGTCCGTCAAATTTCGGAACCACTGGCCTATTTAGCTGGCCTACCGCACTGACAACGATATTGGCTTCTATAGTCTCTTTCTTGCCGGCCTCAAGCGAAAAATCCACTGTCCAGCTCTGTCTTTCTAGGTTAAACGTCATTCCTGTAACTTCTGCTCGAAGTTTGATGTTGTCTCGAATATCTAACTGGTCAGTGCATTTCTCAAAATATTCATATAACTCATCCCTCTTTGAGTAATAGCCAGACCAATTCGGATTCCTCATAAAAGAGAAGGAATAAAAATGATTCGGCGTATCAACTCCACAATCTGGATACGTATTCTCATACCAGGTACCCCCAACGGCGTCATTCTTTTCGAGTATGGTAAAGCGAATCCCAGCTCGTTTTAATTTGGCCGCCGTGCAAATTCCAGACATGCCTGCGCCAACTATTACTACATGCAACTCATCTAAAAACTTCTTCTTAGAAGACTCAACCAGCTTATCTAGCCAATCTAAGTCTCGATCAATAAAATTCGTTTCCTCGAGCAACATTTCACAAAAATTTTGTTCAAGCGGTTCTCCGACTGAAAACTCCATCATTTTTCGCATCCGAGCAGCCGACGGCGCAGCCGGCAAAGGAAGTTCATTGTCTTTGATTTTGAGAATAAGCTCTAAAGCCGATGCTCTTATTTCATCAGCGATGGCCGGATCATAATCCCCGCTGTCATCAGGAAAAATCTCTCCCTCAGGAACATAGATTGGTTTGGGGCGGTAGCGATCGACCAACCAGCGATCATCTCCTGAGTATTGTGTCATGACCATTAACAATGTCGGTATATTAAGGTCCATCAATGACTTCTTTATTTGCTCTTCACTTGCCGTTATCTGCATTTCTTTAGCCCTCTTTCTAATCCGGTATAAAGTTTCCCGATGCGTTGTACTCGACCCGATTCTGCTTAAAATCAGGAAAAATCTCTTTAAAAAGCCTCAACATACTTATCGTCGATAATCGATCTGAAGATTTGTGCAAATGACCTGGCGGACCCAAGGTTGGCGGAAGGGCGAACCCATGGGGAGTTCCCGAGTAATCGTGGAAAATCCAAGGCACGCCCGCATCATCCATCTCTTTGCAAAATCTCACTCTGCTTTCATCGGAAACCAAATGATCATCTCGACCATTCTCGATTAATACAACGGTGTCTTTATTGTAGACATTGGGAGCTAACTTCAGATTCGGTCTTTCTATACCGACCATCTCCGGTGCTTTATCTTCGCCGGTTTGCAATAATCCATGGAAAGATACGACTCCGGAGAGATTTAATCCAGCGCGCACTGCTTCGAGAACAGCAACGCCGCCAAAACAATAACCGATTGCAGCGGGAGAAAATCGATGGTCGACACACTCCTCTTCAACTCCTTTTATTAACCACTGGTTCAAAAGAGACCGAAAAAACTCGTGATCATGATCGCATTGAACCATTGCCTCAAAACATTTTCTATTGAACGACATTACCTTTTCGGGATCATCTGGCCACAACCGTTCGTCCGCAGGGACGTTATCACCATAAAGATCGATAGCCAGTCCGACGTAACCAGAACGCGCCATAAACTCCGCCACGTCTACGTCAAAAAATTTCAGCCCCTGGTAATTATGAATAACTAGCACCAAGGGCTTAGGTCCTTCCGATTTCGGTGGAGCAACCAACGAACCAAGATATCGGTTATCTCTAAAATCAAACTCTATCGTCTTTCGAAGTAAATCAGGATTTTTTTGCCATTGGGAAACAGCCATCGATTTGCCCCTTAGAGCTTTTGTCTCGTTCAGTCACTTCCCGTTGACTGAAACACAAGGTACACAACATATCAAGCATTGATATGTTATGGTTGGGGAGCTAGCCGCCTCTTAACTTTTAAGCTACATCAAATTAATCTATGACTCTCTAATGTTCTCTAAAACTGCTTCAAACTGGAACACATTCAAATATAGAGATTATAGAATCCTATGGATTATATTGATGACTGGCGGCGTGGCGGGCTGGTTAAGAATCTTAGGCTTCTCTCAGTGGCTGTTAGATGAGACTGGGTCGCCTTTTTTAGTGGGTCTTATTGGAATAGTCCAGCTGGTGGTTCAACTACCTTCGACTCTTTGGGCGGGGACGCTAGCTGATCGCACCGATCGAAAAATGATTCTTGCCGCTGCGCACGGAATTACATTTATCGTTCTAGCCTTTGTCGCGACCTTTAATTCAACAACTTCCCTTACTCCAGGGCTAATATACTTAGCGATTGCAATTGCTTCAGGCGCACAGACTCTAGGCAGCCCGAGCAGAGCAGCACTCATACCAGGGATCTTCCCAGAAAAAGAAATCATGGCAGCTGCCTCCACCGATACCGCTTCTCAAAATCTCGCGGCGATTATTGGCCCCCTCCTGTTTGCCTTCGTCGCAGTAAATTGGGGACTAACCGAAGTATTTTTTACATGCGCAATTCTCTGTCTACCCGGATCTTTCGGTCCTTTCTTGTTGGCAGTATCGGGTAGGACCGATGAAAAATCAGAGCTGCCAAAAGGTCAGATTACCGAGACCCTGGAAGGATTAAATTATGTGCGAAAGCACCCGATTCTGCCGGGCCTATTTCTTTTAGATGCAGCCATTACCACCGCATCTTTTTACAGAGAAATCTTGCCCGTTATCGCCTTGGGGCTTTTCGCTGCCGGAGCTAGCGGAACAGGATTGCTGGGATCAGCAAATTCCGCAGGGGCCATTATTGGAGGAATTGCAGTCCTTGCACTGACCAGAATTCAAGCCAAAGGATTAATCGTGCTTTGGGCATCACTCGCTTACGGACTTTTCTTGTTGGCTTTTGGCTTAACCAATTCGTTAATCACTGGGATGATTTTAATCGCATTATTAGGAGCAGCTGATTCGGTAACGGTAGCAGTTAGAGTAACTACTGTGATGCTAACAACGCCAGACAAAATGCGAGGCAGGGCTTTTTCATTGATGTATGTGGCAGCTCAAACATCAAATAATATCGGTACTATTTGGGTAGGTTTCTGGGCAGGTCTTATCGGGGCATCTAGCACAATGATTATGGGTGGAATCATCTCGATTGCAATGACACTTCTAATTTTATTGTTATGGGAACCCATACGAAAATATAGGTCAAATGACTAAATAGTATAGACTAAGTTTTTTATTTTTGGCTAAAAAATGAAAATAGGAATTTTAGGGGGCGGCCAACTAGCAGGTTTACTCGCACAAGAAATAAAGCAAACGGAAGATACTTTAATAGTTCTAGATCCCGGCGAGAAATGCCCGGCCTCTTTAATGGGAGCGCGTCAAGTAATCGGGAGTCCGGTCTCCGAGCAAGATATCAGAATATTTGCGAAGCAAGTAGACGTGCTGACAGTTGAGCTTGAAAATATTAATACCGAGGCCCTGATTAAACTGGCGGCTGAAGGGGTATCCATAGTTCCTTTTCCAGAGACTTTGGCGAGCATTAAAGACAAGTTACTGCAAAAGCACTGTTTTTTCGAGGCAGGGATCCCAACCTGTGAGTATTTTTCGGAGAAGCAAAAATCTGTTGATTCACTTAAAGAACTAGGTTGGCCTGTAGTGCAAAAATCTCGAACCGGTGGTTATGACGGCCGAGGGGTTTTAATCATACGAGACGAGTCGTCTCGGTTAGATCTACTTCCAGAGCCAACCTATTTTGAGGCGTTTGTGCCCGATGCCATCGAATTGGCGGTGATGGTCGCTCGAAATAAAGAAGGCGACGAAACGACTTGGGAGCCAACTCTTTTAGAATTTGATAGAAATCAAAACATTTTAAAAACCCTATACTCTCCACCTATCCTAACAAAGACAATATTGAGCCAAGCGAAACAAATATCAATCGAGGCCGTTCGTGCGCTTGGCGGAATCGGTTTGTTCGGCGTTGAACTATTTCTCACAAAAGATGAACGCTTGTTAATTAACGAAGTAGCGCCGCGGGCTCATAACAGCGGACATCACACTATTGAATCGAGTGAAACCTCTCAGTTTCTTCAGCAATATAATGTCCTTCGATCAAAACCGCTTTCACCGACTAGATCCACATGCGCCGCCGTAATGTTTAATTTGTTAGGCGAATCAGGTTTCGAAGGGAAAACCGTCATTGAAGGGATGGACGCAATTGATAAATTCCAAAATGTATTCGTTCACCTCTACCAAAAATTTCACTGTTCTCCCTATAGGAAAATGGGGCATATTACAGTGACGGGAGAGACGCTTTCAATTGCTAAAGAACTAGCTGAGGAGATTCGATCGCTTGTTTCTGTTCGAGGAGAAAACCAAATATGAAAAAAAAGGCAGCAGTGGGAATAATTATGGGAAGCAACTCCGACTTGCCCATTATGGAGAAGGCGAGAGAAACCATGGAGCAACTAGAGGTTAGGCACGAATTATCAATAGTCTCGGCACATAGAACTCCAAAAAAGATGTTTGATTATGCTGAAAACGCTGAAGAGAACGGGTTTAAGGTAATAATAGCTGGAGCTGGCGGAGCGGCCCACTTGCCGGGCATGGTCGCCTCTCTAACTCTATTGCCAGTAATCGGAGTCCCCATCTCTGCAACGAAATTGGAAGGACAGGATTCGTTACTATCGATCGTGCAAATGCCATATGGGATACCCGTTGCCACAGTGGGTATTGATAATGCAGGCAACGCGGCTTTGTTGGCAGCTCAAATATTGAGTCTCGAAGACGAGAAGATCAGGGCTAACCTGCAAAAATTTCGATTTTCACAAACCAAGCATGTAATGGATAAAGTAACTATGTTCGACCACTGACAACCATTGCTCTCAAATTATCGACGAACCACAGGCAACATTATTTCATTGCTGCGAAGAAACGAGGGCATCCAAGGAGGATCGTATCTTGCCCAAATTGGATCACCACTTATTTTCCATTTTTCATTCTCTGCCAATCTGGATTTGAGTGTTTCTAAGTTTTCTTCGTAGGTCTTTACCTTCCAACCACCCTTATATGCAAGCACAGCTACTTCCATGTTGATATCTTTAATCAAAACATCTCGATTTGAAGGGCGTGGGGGAGCCGAAAGATCTCTCGGGAGGAAAAAGACGACCTCGTAACTTTCTTCGCTTTTCCTTTGCTGCATCACAGGAGCGGTCATTTTTATTTTTTTATTAAGTTCATTATCACCGAAGATATAACCAGCTAGCCTTCTGAAACCAATGTTTCCAGATTCTCTGATCCCGCTGGCCACCGTGGTCGAAGCTATCGTCGCTCCAGCATACTTCCTAACCTCTACCGAATCTGGAAGCGTATCGATTATCTGGTAATCAGGAGTCTCAATAGCCAACGCTATTCCTGACAAAGAGAAAAACAAAAAAAAAGCCCATGTGTTTCGCATTTATACTACTCTCAAAATAACAAACCCTAGAATATGAAGGATTATCACGATTGTTGAGACACTTGCTCGCATTTCTAAATAGCCGTCGGTTAAATCTTCAGCCTCAAGGAAACGTTTTTCAACAAATAAGACTACCCCAAAAAGGCTTGCTAAGACTATCAAAACAATTTGATCGAGACACAAGACAGAGAGGAAAGCGATTAGAACAGAGACATTCGAAATAATGAGTATTTTATTTTGGTTTTGCTCAGATCCAGCTAATTGAAAACTTTTTGACCACAAAGCCCCGGAGACAAAGCAAAGAATTGCCAGGGAATAGGTTAAAAAAAAACTTACCGCAAATGGATCGTCGAAAAAAAACAAGGGTGCCGCCATCGGCAGCAACCCGAGGTACCCAAGAATTTGAAACAGCTTATACCTATAGATCAAAGAAATTTTTCCGAATGTTTAATTACTTTCGCGTTTAGCATCCTCAATTATCACGCGTCTAATCCCGAGAAAAGTATATGTCGTATCATTTTGGGAGAAAATATAAATTTTTTCATATTTAAGGAGAAGAAACTTGGACGTGTTAATCGTGGGTGCATCCGGTGGAATTGGGCAAGCAATGGCGGAAAACTTCACCGTAAACGGTCATCACGTAATAGGTACATACTGTAAAACGGTGCCACCAAAATTATCCGAATCAATCGATTTAGTTCCGATGGATCCATCACAAGACGCTGACGTTCAGAATTCGTTGTCGAAAATTTCTTCACTGGACTTGGTAATTAACTGCGTAGGATTTCTCTCATCAGAAGATGGCTTGCCAGAAAAAACCATACGAAAATTCGAAGCCCGTGGGCTTGAGGAAAGCATACGTATAAACGCTCTCCCAACGCTTCTTATCGCAAAGCACACTCAGAAGCTTTTACGCAAAAGCTCTCAAAGTGTTTTCGCTACGATATCTGCAAAAGTAGGGTCAATAGAGGATAACCAACTCGGAGGTTGGTATAGCTACCGCATCTCGAAAGCGGCTCTAAATATGGCACTTAAGACTCTGAGCATTGAGTGGAGTAAAAGCGTCCCAAACTGCTGCGTCGCAGCTTTGCATCCAGGGACAGTAACGACAAAACTCTCCGCCCCGTTTGTAGGCGAGGGGAAGAAACATACTCTGCTTTCCGCTTCACAATGCGCTGGCCACCTCAGCCAAATAGTAAATAATCTGAAGCCTCAGGATACGGGGAGGTTTTGGTCATGGAATGGAGATGAAATCTGCTGGTAAACGGATTAGACCCCTAAAAGTAGAATTTTCTCTATCAAAAAAAACTTTTAGTTATTTTAGTAACTGCGCGCAATCAAGAGATTCTATCGCCTCAAATGTCCTCTGAAGCCCAGTCGCCCCAACCTGAGCTCCTCGCTCGTTTCCTTGATCTAAAGTACCGCAGATAGCAATAGGAGTAATCATAAGGATTAATAAATTATATCGATAGTGTTCTAAGCAATGATCGAAACTATAATTCTTAACTCCCATGTCGATAAGTGTTTCATAATACTGCCGCAAGCAATTTAGTTCTGTATCGCCCCTTATTTCAGCGTTACAACTCTGGGCGCTAAAATAAGCGATATCATGAGTCCCATTGCCCCCTGTCGTATTCTGCCAATCCACCGAGATAATATCAGGGGAGCCCTCCCTCTCAACTAAAAAAGAGTTATCGACCCTATAATCTCCATGAATGATTGTCTGCTCACCACTCATTGATTGGAGAAATAAATCTGAGTATTGATCTCCGATCTTTCTAACAACTTCTTCTCTATTCCCTGTGAAGTGTTGCCCAAAATTTTTTAAGGTTGGCTCGATACCCGGTCGAAAAATGTTGTCTCGCCTGAACAAAGTAGTCCGCATGTCAAGCTGATAATTGAGCCAATCGAATTCTGAAGTGCGCCCCCAATACAGACCGTGTAATTGCCCTGCCCTCATAAAGGCGGCTCTCAAATGACCTTCAGAAATACCAATTAGCTGATCCCCGGCGGCCTCATTCCCTAAATCATCCAGAACCAGCAAGAAATCCTGAGTAATCGGATCGACGGAGGCATAGAGACATTTTGGGACCTCAATCGGGCAATCTTTTGCTAAGTGCAAATAGAAATTGACTTCGTTCTTGTAAAAATTGAGCCCTTTTGAAAGCTCGCTATTTTCAGTTCGAGCGGTGCATTTCACGACGACTGTTCTTTCTTCTCCCGTGGATAGCGTCAAATGTCCGCGAGCAATTGAAGACATAAGCCCGACACCCTCGCCAAGACCAGTAATCTTAACGTTTGTAATCTCTCCTTCAAAATGCTCACCTATGGTTTTGTTTGCTACCTCGACATCAAAATCCTCGTAGCGCTGTATGATTGTTCCCATAGTTACCCCCGGATTCCCCTGTTAAGGGAGTAAGCTTACCTAAAAGCTCGCAAAAATGCTTTGAAATGAATGCAAGAGGGGTAGGCCGGAACCAATTTTTGGCTCCGAACCGAATTGGAGAATCTCAGGACTTAATTACAGGAGGTTCTGCACCAAACAAAATATTAATCCTGCTCCATCGACCAAGTCTTGCTGGTAGATCTTGCTAGTTCCCATTCGGAGAGAGACTCTTCAGACTCACAGCTAGTCAATCTTTTCTTTAATTCAGCCGTCTCAAAATCTAGGTGATCTTCTCTTAATGCTGCTGTTTCTGGTAATGACATGACGTCTATCCTTTAAAATATCGGGTGGTTTCGAAGATTTGATACGCACCTTATCACTTTAAAGTTCACTCCTTTCAAGGAATATTTAGAAACTATTATATTCCTATTTAGAATCGATCAGGATTCAAACTTATAAGGCTTTAGGGTGTTTTGAGCTTCTCGACGAATTTTGTGCCAAGCCCCGCCCCCATAATAAGCCAAACTTCCCGGTTCCGCCTCTCCCTCTCCATTGTAGTAGGAAATACAGTCTCGGAGAGCCGCGGTGGCAGCATCGGCTGCTCGGCAATGCTCCGCATAACGATTTTCTGACTCCGAATCCACATCCACGACTTTAATTCCCTCATCTCTTAATTTTTCTAACAACTCAACGATGTACTCAGCATGGGTATCAATCGCATCAGTAAAATTAAAGCTTCCTCCACCGCCCTGAGGGCCCGATACTATAAAGAGGTTTGGAAAGTCCTGACTGTGGATACCAAGAAAGGTTTTAGTTCCCTGGGATTTCCATTTATCATGCAAAGAAGCCCCAGTTCTGCCGATTATCATGTTGAAGGTTGATGTGGCCATCCATTGGAATCCAGTCGCGTAAATGAGCACGTCCACCGGATAATTTTCTCCCGCGTGGCAAACGCCATCTTTGTCTATTTTTTCAACACCATTTGGAGCAGTATCAACCAAATGCACATGAGATAGATTGAAGGCGGGCAGATACTCATCATGAAACGTAGGCCTTTTGCATCCATAAGGATAATAAGGTTTCAAGGCTTCAGCTGTTTTCCTGTCCTTTACGATTAAATCAACTCTCGCCCTGATCTGTTCCATTATTCGAAAATTGCTATTGAGTGTTTTTTCCATTAATTCCTTTGTCGAGAGTTTACTGGCATGAGATTTCCTATCTTTAAAATCTGCGACTTTTCCTGAAAGATAATCGTCATTAGCTTTCATAGCTGTTCTGCCTGCTGATATTTTTGCGAATCTGGCCCTTCTCGCACGAGCCCAACCAGGTTCGTTACTCCAAGCCTCTATTTCCTCAGCCGTTGTCTCCCGTTGATCTCTGACATCCACTGAAGAGGGCGTTCGCTGAAAAACATAAAGCTCCTTAACTATCTTAGCTAGCTCTGGAATTGTCTGGACTGCCGTGGCGCCAGTTCCAATTATCCCGACTCGCTTATCTTGTAGGTCAATCTGATAATCCCATCTGGAAGTATGGAAAGATTTTCCTTCAAACTTCTCCATTCCTTCTATCCGCGCTAACTTAGGGGTGGTTAAAATCCCGTTGGCTAAGATTACGAATTTAGCGCACATCTTGTCCCCTCTATCTGTATAGACAGTCCAAGCCTTCTTTTCCTCGCTCCATTTGGTTTTCTCTACGCTTGTATGGAATAGGCAACGTTCATAAAACCCAAATTTTTCTGCCATATTTTGACAATACTCAAGGATTTCAAACCCCGAAGCGAATTTCATCGTAGGAACGTATCCCATCTCTTCTAGCAAGGGCAGATAGGAATATGATTCGACATCACAAGCGATGCCAGGATAACGATTCCAATACCAGGTCCCCCCTACATCGCCGCCACGCTCGCAAAATCTGACATCTCTAAAACCGGCGGCTCTAAGTTTGTACCAGAGCAAAAGTCCGGCAAAACCTGCTCCGACTACGAGGATTTCGCATTCATCATCCAATGAATCTCGACCCACAGGTGTGCCCGAATATACATCTCTAATATAGTCTGAGAATTCACCTTCGAGAGAAATGTAATCCCCAACGCCGCGCCTTGCTTCCTTGAATGCTTGATACTTTGCCTGCTCTTGTGCTCCGAAAACGGCACCAGGAAATTGCTCTGGTAAAGTTTTTAATAACTCCTCTTCAACTAACGAATAACCTCTGCCCGATATTTTTTCCGTTGCTTTAGAAGCTCGAGTATTAAACTTTTTCAAACCCGTTTCTGGATCGATACTGATTGCCATGAAATGCCTCTTTGGCTTTATTTTTTTGCCCGTCTAAATACAAATAATAATGATAGTTTGCGGTTAAATTCTCTCTTTCACGTTATACGGCGTATAGCTTTTGAATCTAACCAGTTATAATCTACTTAAGTATTTGCCAAACAAAAATTTAACGCAAGGTGATGGAATTGAAATACCCTGAGGACGAGAAAGAATTTAGGGAAATGGTTCGAAATTTTCTGGATTCAGAGTTAACAGACGAACTGAAAGAAGCTGGGGGAAAGAAAACGAGTGTTTGGCAGGAGCCCGTCTCCGCCGCAAGCTGGCAAGCAATTCTTTATAAAAAGGGATGGGCAGCTCCTGATTGGCCAGAGGAATATGGTGGAACCGGATGGTCGGCGAGGCAAAGATATATATTTTCCCAAGAATGCGCTCGTTATGGCACTCCAGGAATTGCACCAATGGGATTAAAAATGTGCGGGCCCATGTTGATTGGCCACGGAACAAAAGAACAGAGAGACTATTACCTCCCAAAAATTCTTTCTGGCGAACACATTTGGTGCCAAGGATATTCGGAGCCCGGTTCAGGCTCAGATCTTGCTTCGCTCAAAACATCGGCGGTAAGTGACGGAGATGATTATATTGTGAATGGGACGAAGATATGGACGAGCCATGCTCAGCACTCGAATATGATCTTCGCTCTAGTAAGGACATCGAACGAGGGACGCATTCAACAAGGAATTTCTTTCCTTTTAATAGATATGGAAACACCTGGAATCGAGATAAAACCTATTATTAACTTAGAAGGGTCTCACGAGCTCAATCAAGTTTGGTTTAATGACGTTAGGGTGCCTAAAGTCAATAGGGTTGGTAAGGAAAATAACGGTTGGTCGGTCGCCAAGTATCTACTGGAATTCGAAAGATTTTCTACGGCATCTGTAGAGCTTCGTAGGCTTTTAAATAGAGCGAAAAATCTAGCAAAAGAAACTCAATGGGACGGAAAAAAGTTAACAGAAGATCCAGCTTTCCGCTCAAAGATAGATTCTCTGGAAATCAAAGCATTAGCCATAGAGATGTCCGAAAATAGAGCACTAGCTTCAATAGAATCTGGAGGTAGTCCAGGATCTATTTCCTCCGTTCTCAGCGCGATAGGAGCCGAGACTCTCCAAATGGCAGACGAATTGGGAGTGGAGCTTGCTGCTTATTATGGCTTGCCAAAGCAGCCCAGAGCTCTTGAAGTTGGACACAATCACTTCGTAGGACCGGAAGGTTACCTACCCCTAACTCCGAGCTTTTTGAACAATAGAATGAGAACCATCGCAGGGGGATCATCAGAGATCCAGAGAAATATAATTGCTAAATCCATTCTTGGCTTATAAAAAGTTCAGAGAGCTAACATCAAGAATCCCGTTAAAGCAGGATTATTTGGAGCAAGGCTAGAGCTTACATTTTTTTTTATTTCAAAAACTATTTCCCTGTATCTTTCATAAAAGCTCCAAGTCGGCCTGGGACGGTAGATAAGATCGAGCTCTAGTTCAGAGATTATTTTTTTTGTGGTCGTAGGCTTAACAAAAACCTCTCTCTCAGGTTTGTAGTAAGACATTCCAATCGTAACTACACTCCATTTTGCCATTTTATAAAAAGCTAAAAAATCAACAATAGAATCGAACGCTTTTTCTTGGTTTCCATGAAAGAGTTCACGGTAATAATAGGTCAATAGTTCTTTTTCCGAAGAATTTAGTGATGAAATCATGTCGCGGAATTTCGGCTTCTCAAACAGCGATAACATTGAGGATCTGGAAATGATCTTTACAAGGCCTTTTAAAAATTTATCTGCGACAAAAAAATTTTCTTCCCGAAAAACCTCAAGAGCAAGAAGGTTCATCTTAGAAAGATTATGACGTTTTCTTACCTCAGTTAAGCCCTCATCGTCGAATCCGGCGGGAAAAATCTGCAAAAAATTTGCTTCGGCTAACTTCAATTTGTCCAAATTCATTTGTGAATTCCGAACTCTAATTTACCTAAAATTTAACCCAACAAAATCTCCACTATTTCGCCATTCAGAAATATAGTTAAAAAACGCCACGGGTCCGAACGGATATCCCGCAAAGGATTTTCTGGAAGGCCCGGGATCAATACCCTCGTTGTTATAGTAACCCGGGGTGCAGTCTTGAGAACCAAGCATTGCTCCTGGGCCCGACATTATAAGTTGAACCCATTTTTCTTCAGCCTCTGTCTCTACTTCTACTACTCTAGATTCAGTTTTTAACATATGAGCTATGATCGAGGCGATGGTCTTTGCTGAATCACTCAAATTAGAAGGATAATTTGAAATAAGGTTTGCGCCCTGGGTTGCCTGAACAATAAAAGAATTTGGGAAATCAGCAATTTGAAGTCCGTGAAACGTCCTCATCCCATCTGACCAGTGATCAGACAGCTTCTTTCTAGATTTCCCTTTCGGATCAAACCCCGTTCTTCGCTGAAGGGGTGTCCCCACTTCAAAGCCTGAAGCAAAAATTATGCAGTCTACTGGAACCTCTTCGCCATCAAATACGACCCCTTTTTCAGTGATCCTCTCAACCCCTTTTCCGTCAGTGTGAACCAAGTGGGTACTAGCGTTATTAAAAGATTGAAGGTACTCATCATGGAAGCAAGGTCTTTTACACAATTGGCCATACCAAGCCTTTAAGCCCTCCCCTGTCTCTGAATCGTTGACTATCGAATCAACGCGGTCCCTTATCTCACTCATTTTCTCGAGATCAGCATCCTCGTATGCTTCCCACATTTTTTCCGGAATTCGATTTTCTTTTGAGAGATCCATCACCTTCTCTCGAACCCTTCTAGAAATCTCGGTCCAGCCATCTTTGACTAAATCCTCGGAGGCCTCTCCTCCTGTTTGATTAGCGGTGAAATTATCAAGCCATTTTTGCTGCCACCCTGGCTCAGATATTTTCTCAAACCAGCTGGGGTCGATTGCCTGGTTATTGCGCACGTCGATAGAGGAGGGAGTCCTCTGAAAAACAAATAGCTCTTTACATGATTTCGATAAGTGGGGGACGCACTGCACCGCCGTAGCACCAGTCCCAATAACAGCCACTCTTTTGTTTTTTAAATTTTCAAGCTCGCTATTGCCAGGAGTGCCACCAGTGTAGGCGTAATCCCAACGACTGGTATGAAAAGAGTGTCCGTTAAAAGTTTCGATCCCCGGTATCCCTGGGAGCTTAGGAACATGAAGTGGCCCCGTTCCCATCCCTATAAATTGAGAAGTAAACTCATCATCCCTATTAGTTTTAATTAACCATCTCTGCTGCTCTTCCAACCACTCGACATCGACCACCTGCGTTTGGAAAAGAGCGTCGTCATATAAGCCATATTGCTGCCCTATTCTTTGGCAATGCTCTAGTATTTCTGGGCCGTGAACATATTTCTCAGTCGGCATGTGCCCGGTCTCTTCAAGGAGCGGCATATAAACCATCGAGGCAGTGTCACACTGAGCGCCTGGATACCGGTTCCAGTACCAAGTCCCACCAAAATCACTACCTTTTTCCACAATTCGGATACTTTTTAAACCAACTTCAGAAAGACGGGCTCCAACAACAAGCCCAGCAAAACCTCCCCCAACAAAGGTGAACTGAACATCGTCTTTAATTGGTTTTCGTTCAGCAATTTCCATGTAAGGGTCGTCTAAAAAGTAAGCTAGCTGATCCTTAAGCTCAAGGTACTGTTCATTACCATCCGGGCGTAACCTTTTTTCTCGCTCTTCTTGATATTTTTTTCTTAATCTTTCTTTCACTTTTAGCGATAAGTTAATTTTCATCTTGCCCTCTAGACACTTAAACTTGCCGATGGTTGTTTTTTTTCTTAACCTTTGCCGCAATCCTAACATTGTTAGGAAATCGTTTTACACTCTAACGCTAATGATAAAAGCCTGACTTTAGTATTTGAGTTTAAGGCTTGGTTTACTTGCTTATATAACTTTAAACACCCAAATAGAAATAAAGCTATGGAATTAGAGAAAATACCCCTGAACACATCCTTATCCATTGATGTAGAGGGTGAAAAAGTCCTGGTTTGTAACGCAAATGGAATTCACTACGCCATAGAAAATAATTGTAGCCATCAAGATACTCCCTTGGAGAATGGAAGGATTAGGGGCAAATTTATCTGCTGTCCACTCCATGGCGTAAGATTTAACCTAGAAACAGGCGAACCTGTTGGCCAACTGACAAAGAAACCAATTAAAACGTACGTACTAGAAGAAAAGGGTGATCTACTAGAGCTAGATCTCCGCAATACTTAGCTTTCCATCTTTAAAAATTCAAGAAAAAACCGGTTCTTTTTAAAGATTTGGGGAAAATTGCATTAATTTTATCTATTTAGCACTACAGGGCTAACAATTTCCCTGAATGTATGCGATGATTACATAGTCAGGTTCATTTACCCCCTTGGGGCCGTCCCTGGAAAAAGAATTACATTTAGCGAGCCATCAAAAGGATATTTTTATGAAGATTTTTCTATACTTAATCGGAATTGGGTTTGCGTTCGTGTTTTCCGTATCGGTCAACGCGAAAGCTTCCTCTGGTGAAATCATGACCATGTGCAAGTCAACTGTTAAAGAATCAATCGATGACGTTGCGCGAATTCGAACAAGCAGGTTTAAAGAAAAAGCTAGTGGAACTATGATCACTTTCCGAGTTTCATCGAGCAATAACCAAACTAAGAAGGTGACCTGCAAATATGCAAATGGCGTCGCAACCTTGGTTGACCCTATTCAGTTTGCATCGAAAATTCAGTAGAACGATCAAACCGCTTTCAGGCCACTGGAAGCGGTTTCAACCTCCTAACAACGAAGCCGAGCTTCAAGAAATTGTTGAAATGAGAAGGCGCTTCGAGAGCTTACGTGCGAAATGTCTTACTCAAATTGGGTCGACTTGCGTTGGCCACGCCCATCTATCTGAAGTTTTAGAAAAAGGGTACACTTTTCAATTTGCTTAAACTCTGTAGGAGTTTCTATGACAATTGATATTGTTAATTACTCAAAGATCAAGCCGCAGATCGAAAACTTTTCGAAAGAAAGGTATATCGACCCCTCGTATATGGAAAAAGAATGGGAGGATGTCTGGAAAAAATCTTGGCTTTTAGCAGGACTTGAGAGCGATCTAGAAAAGCCTGGAGATTTCTTTGTGTTCGACATGGGCAGAGAACAAATCCTAGTGACTAAAATGGAAAATTCTCAAAACCAAGGCTTCTTCAACGTTTGCCAGCATCGAGGAAACAGGCTAGTAAATGAAGAACGAGGACATGCCGCGAACTTCCGATGCGCTTATCATGCTTGGACTTACAATATAAATGGCGATCTAGCTGTTGTTCCTTATAAAGAGCGCTTCTTAAATGGCGTGCCGGGCGATGATAGAGCAATGAAAAAAGTTCACACGAGATGTTGGAACGGTTTTGTCTTTGTTTCTTTAGCAGAAAACCCATTGGCTTTTGAAGAATTTCTAGGACCACTTAATGAGATATTATCTCCATATAATTTCTCTGAGATGACTTTGGTAGAAGATCAAACCGCTTTGCTCGATTGTAATTGGAAAGCAGTAATAGATAACTTTAGCGAGCTTTACCACGTAGATTTTCTTCACCCCCAGCACAAACGGATGGTCGATTGTTGCAATGACACCGTAAGATTATTTGAGCACGGACACACAGGAGTGGAAGTTCCCGGTGGGACAGTAAGCCCGAGGTTTCCGATACCTGAAACGCCGACTGACATTCAAACAGTTCAGCTAGAATCGGTAGGCTTGAACCCTGCGGACTTTAAAGGAAAAGTTTTAGAAATAAGAGAAGCGCTCCAAAAACAGAAACGAAAGATCGGCCCTGAAAGAGGAATGAACTATAGCAAACTCGCTGACCATCAACTTTCGGACGTCTGGCAATACAATATATTTCCTAATGTGGTTCTGTCTTTTACTCCTGAGCATTGTTGGGTTTTACGTCCTCGACCCAATCCTACTGATCCATCAAAGTGCGAGTTCGACAAAATGAGTTTAGTTAGGTTTGCTGATAAAGATGCTGCGAGCGATGAAGGAGCAATACTATCTCCAGGAAGACGAGAAGGTAACCAAGACGCGTTCCTTGCCGAGGATTATGTTAGACCTATCAGGGACGTATTTAGCTACCAATCAGTTATTAATGGAAATAAAACAATGACTGACACCATTGATCAAGATGTTGAATTGTTAAGCGCAGTTCAACAAGGCATGACTTCTGATGGGTTTGATACGGTTTTTCTTAATGAGGATGAGATGCGCATCCAACATTTTCACAATTATATAAATCAAGCAATGGGCTGACTAGCCTTCTTCTGGTTTCGCTTTATCAGGCATCAGAATTAATGCTATCCATTCGCTTGACCGATGGTTTTCTAAAACAATCCGTAAGGTCATCGTCAAAGGAACTGCGAGCAACATCCCCACAGGTCCAAGAATCCAACCCCATAGTATCAACGATAAAAATATCCAAACAAACCTCAAACCAAGCTGCTGGCCAAGTATTCTTGGTTCAAGTCCATTACTTATCCCAACGTTAATGACGACGTAGCCAATCATTACTATCAGCGCAACACCATAACCCTGAAAGATAGTCGCGAGAAACAAAGCTGGAAGGGATGCAATCACTGATCCTATGTTAGGCACAAAATTAAATAGAAAGGCTAGGAAACCCCAGAGTATAGGATATTGTACGTCTAAAATCATCAGCCATGCCGCTATTGCTAACCCAGTCAGAAAGCTCGTAAAGGTCTTAATCGCAAAATAATGTTGAATTGTTCGGGTAATTTGCCCAGCTGCAGAATTACCGTAATTCAAGGATCTAGGAACATCAACAAGAATGAAAATCACAAGAAGCAGAATAAGAAAATACCTTGAGAGAATACCTCCCATAGCGGCGAGAAACCTTTGAACATAGCCAAGAGCTTCGGCAGGATCGAACAAGCCTGGAAGCATTTCACCGACACCAAAGTCATTCATCCAAGTTGTAGATTGCTCGATAAGGGTCTGCGCCTTTTTTTCATAGAACGGCAATTGCTGAGTGAACTCTACAAAAGAACCACTTATAACCAATGGGAAAGCTGATGAAATTATCAGCAAGATTATCACGACTATAAGAATAGAAAACCATCTGGGTAAGCCTCTCTCGATCAGCCAATACATAGGCTGTGCAGAAACGATAGCGATAAATAACGCCAAGAGCGCAGGGACCAAAAATCCAGCCGCAGCTTTCATCGCACCCAATATTAAGGCCACAGCTACTAACGCGTATAAAACTCGTTCAGGTTTAGAAAGTTCACTCACAGACGGTCCATCCAATTGATTAGTTCTCTTAGTTTATCCGAAGTTTTTCGTTATAAACAAATTCGCGAGTCTCTAGATCGAAAAAAACCCCATCACTCTATCTATGACCCAATAAGCGCTGCTGGCTCCAGCGGTGTAGGCGATCAAAACTGATTGCTTTTCTAACGACATGGACATTCGCACAAAGCTTAAACTAATGAACCCAATGAAAAATAAGAAAATCACTTGGCCAATTTCTACGCCCAAGTTAAAAAATAATAGTCCAACTAAAAGATCAGATTGGGGAAGACCAATTGATTTAAGGACCGACGCAAAACCAAAACCGTGCAATAAGCCAAAGCCCACTGCCACAATTGAAGGATAGGTAAAAGTAAGAGATTTTTTGTCCGACTTTGCTAATTCAAGGGCTAAAAAAGTAATGCTCAGAGCGATTAAGGCCTCAACAAATAATATCGGTAAAGTAATCAAATCAAAAACAGAAGAAGCTAAGGTAAAGGAGTGAGCTAAAGTAAACCCGGTTACGGTAAGAAATAAGGTTCGCCACTTTTTTTGTTCCCGAAGAATGACAACAAAAAACAAACATAGGACAAAAAGCAAGTGATCGTAGCCGCCTAAGATATGTCTTATACCCAAGTCAGTATATTCCTTCGCGATGCTCGAGATATTTTCGGTCTCGGGGATTAGCCATTCGAATTCGCTAGGAGAAAGCAACCTCGTATGGACCTCTCCATTTCGAGAAGAAATTCGAATCAAGATGCTTAGAGATGGATTAGGCTCAGGGAAATCTATAGTCAGTAATTTACCTTGAATCATTTCAGAGCAAGAAAATTGCGTTCGAAGGACAGAAAAGCCGCTGCCCCTTTCTTTCTCGAATGGAGCATCCAATTTACAATCCCCAGGAAGGCTGACCTCTGGAAAGAAATTTAGGCTATCAGGAATCTTAGTTTTAACTTCGTAACTCGGTTGCGCACGATCGTTCTCGTTTATTTCTACATATATAGGTCTAGCATCGTGCGCGAGGCTGTGAGCTGCAAAAAAAATAAATACAAAAATATATCGGCTCAAAGATCGACAACTACTTTATATTTTTTCTTAAGATCTACGATAAGCGTTTCAGTAAGTTCTGTTATCGCTGCTTGTTTAGCATCCCATTCTACCTGATCGTAAATTTCTTCTAAGTCTTTTACTCCCTCCTCAGAAATATTGCTTACGTAAACTATGTGGTGTCCATAAGCACTTTTGATTGGTCCTTCCCATGTGCCTATTCCTAAGTCAAACAAAGCATCGCTGAACTCCTTGCCAAAGTGCGAGCTAACATGCTCAGAAGATTTATCGACATAGTTTTTATGAAAAACAAATCTGTCGCCGCTTTTTATTTCAGTTCCTTTATCCCACGGTTTAGAAAGAAAATCCGTCAGCAAATTTTCTGCTGACCTTTCTGATTCCGACCAACTTCCTCTTTCTTTCTTACCAAAAAAGATATGAGTAAAGGTTATCTTTCTTGGAGTTAAATACCTGTCTTTATTTACAGCATAGAATTCCTCTAGGTTTACTGGTCTCTTGATTTCAGAGGCTCGCAAAAGATATTCCACTTTTTGCACAAGCCTTTGACGAATAATATAATCTTTCTCGTTCAAATTAAGCGATTTGGCTTCTCTGAACAAAACCTCTTCACGAATGAATTCCTCTAACAATTTCTCGGTCTGCATAGGGGATAACTGGTCTAACATAAGAGAGAATTTTTCGTATTCAAAAGATTTTGATCGATATTGCATATGGTTAATTAAGACATCGCGATCAATTCTGATAACCTTAGAGTCAACTTCGGCAGGAGGACTTTTAGTTTCATATACGAAGAAAAGAAGTAAACCTAATAGAAAAAACTGGGCTAAGGGCTCTCTGAGAATTAACATCCTAACCCAGCAATTGCTGAATTAAGGCATCTGGGTCGATTTTAGCGTCCAGAAAATCACATACAGTATCAACAAAAGAGGATTCTATCTGCCTCGATAAAAAAACTCTTTTGAACATACGAGCCGCGTTGACTCCTTCACTGACCATTACCATTTCTTTAGTGGCTTGCTCTAGACTCTGCCCCGAGCCCAAGCGCTCTCCCATCTCTCTATTTCTTCCATAGGGCGAGGTGGCGGTAACAAAAAGATCGCCAATTCCCGCTGCTGATAAAGCTGTTCTCTCTTGCGCTCCTAGAGCTGGAAGGAGAATAAAGGCTTCACGATAACCAACTGCAAAAATTGCTGCTTTCAAATTATCTCCGCCTCGCCCTTTATTTTTTAAACCATCTACAACACCACAAGCGAGAGCAATAACGTTTTTAAACGCGCCCCAATATTCTGCTCCCAAAGAATCGGTTGCCGCAGTCAACTTGAGCGCGCTCGTAGACAGTAATTTTGCCAATTCCTTCGCTAATTCGTAATCTGAACTTGTGACTAAAGCCGAAGTATATACGCCCCTCGCTAATTCCGTTGCTATTGTCGGACCCATCGCGACACAGAGACGCGTTTTCAGTCCAGCCAGTCGAAGTTTCTCATCAATAGTTTCCGATATAAGCCTGTCATCGGGAGCAAGCCCTTTCGCTAAATCAAGTAAAACCTGATCATCGGAGAGATAGCCAATGAGATCCTCGAATACACCAATGACAACTGAGGATGGTAATGCTAAGACGATCAGATTTGATTCACTAATAGTCTCTTCTAGGCTCCTCGAAACAATCAATCCCTTAATCGAAATTCCTGGCAAGTATTTTTCGTTAACCCCTGTCTCTTTAATACTCCTATAGACTTCTTCTTCTACTGTCCATCCTTTAACCTGAAGACCATGATCTATCCAGTTACGGGCTAGAGCAGTACCAAAATTACCCAATCCAATTAACGCGATCTTGTCCATAAGTTACCGTTTCGTTTCCATCCAATTAACAAGGTTAGCAATAACTTGGTTTTTATTTGTCTCATTTAACAATTCATGCCTCGCGCCTGGGTAGGTTTTAAGATGCACTCTTCTGAGACCGACTTTCTCGTATTTTTGCATCATAGCCAAAATCCCAACTCCCTTACGATGAATAGGATCATCCTCTCCTGCTATTATATTAATAAACAGCGAACTAGGGATACGCATAAGCATGTGTCGACGTTGGCTTAATCTCATGCCCTCAAACATTTTTGAGAGCGAATCTATCGTGAGGACGAACCCACATTGATCGTCTAAAACATATTTAGAAACCAACTCTTCATCGCGAGAAAGCCATTCAAACCCAGTTGAATCCGAGGTTTCGAAGTCTTCGTTTTGCTTTCCAAACAAAATTTGTTGCATGCGTTTACTCTTTTTACCTTTACCGACTGTGAAAGCCTCGAATTTCAAAATACAACGAGCTATAAAAGACTGAAATCCACTGATAAATCCTGGGGGACCTGAAAGAATCAATGAGTCGATAGAGTTGCCGTACAAACATGCGTAATGAATAGCTAAAGAAGAACCCATACTGTGACCCAACAAAAAAATTTTAGGATTTACAGATATACCTCTTATAAAAGAATTTACTTTGTAAGCATCTTTTATTGATTTTATCCAACCATCTTCCCCCATTTCTCCCGATATTTCTTTTATCGCTCTTCCGTGCCCCCTCTGATCATTTGCAACAACGTGATATCCAGCTTTATTGAGTTGATTAGCAGCCCAATCATACCTTCCCGCATGCTCTCCCATACCGTGGATAATCTGAACAAACCCTTTGGGATTGGGAATTTCCCACTCGTAGCAGGGAATAGTAAATCCATCTTCTGATGAGAGAGTGAAAGATTTCACTGGTCTGTGGTTCGCCTAGGAATTTTTGAAGTGTTATTCTCTCAAAGATGTAAACACCGCGAAACCAAAAAATACAGCTCGCAAATATAAAATAACGCCTTATCTTCGAGTCATATGCTTTTCGATAACAAAAAAATACTTAAAAGTGCCATGTTAACAACCGGTCTGAAAGATTTTGGAGAGAAAGACTTCATTGAACCCATGGAAATATTAACGAGCGATTATCGAACGGACGCGAATTTAAATCGATTAGGCAGATTGGCGGCTTGGTCCTATCTCCACAGGATGCTCAGCAACCGTCTAAGGCTGAATGCTTTCAATAAAGAGCGAAACACATTAAGACAAAAAATCGATAGGCCAATTTTTATAGTAGGGCTCCCTCGCACTGGATCAACTTTGCTCCATGAAATGATGGCTATACATTCAGATCTGCGAGCGCCTTTATTTTGGGAAGCTAGCTTTGTCCCTGAAAATTCCGCTACTGATCTTTTTCGAAAATGGTTAGCGAAGGGTCAAATACTTACGTTAAATACTCTTTCGCCAAGCTTCAAGACAGTGCACCCCATGGGTAGCGAAAAACCTCATGAATGCATAACAATGCAAGCAGCATCTTTGCGCTCAATGCAGTTTCATGCCGCGAATAATGTCAGAAACTATAACGAATGGTTGAGACAATGCGATTGGCAACCCGCCTATTACTATCACGAGATGTTTTTAAAATGTCTGCAGGCTAATCAAAAAGAGACATCGAAAAGATGGATTTTAAAAGCTCCTGGACATCTTTTATCAATGTCAGCACTATTCGAAAAATACCCAGATGCAAAAATAATACAACTGCATCGAGATCCATCGGAAGTTATTCCAAGCATGGCCAGTCTGTTCTTCCACATCAGAAAACCCTTTACCAGCCATGCGAAAAAAAAAGAAATTGGAGATGATGTAAAAAATCAGTGGTTTGATGGGATATCTGCGACCATGAAATATCGGATCGACAATCCAGAAAAGGACTCACGGTTTATAGATATAAACTATAAAGCGCTTATTCTTGATCCTCAACGTTCTTTGAAAGAAATCGCCGCCCATTGCGATCTTAAGATCGGAGATAAATACTCACAATCCATATCAAAGTATTTAGATAATCACCCGAAAGGCAAACATGGGACACATCAATACAACTTGGAACAGTTTGGTTTATGTGACAATGACTTAAAATCGATATTCAAGGAATATAAAGAAAAGTACATTCTCTAACTAGGCCTCGATCCCGTCTTCAAATTTTTATTTACCCCTTTGAAAAACCATCGTTAAACCCTTTGAATCCAGCAGGGGCATATGGTCCAAAAATGATCTGTTCTAAGACGCCAACTCCCTGCTTTCCTCCATCATTCGCGCCAACTACCTGCTGTATATGAAGATTTTCGGGCGATAGCGGATCCAACTTATCTAACTCGAAACAGTCATGCCCGATCTCTAGATTGCCTTTCCAAACGCCTTGCTTCCACTCGGGATGACCATAACCCAAACCCTTCATCATAAATCGCAACCGCGGTTCTAATGAAATGGTCTTGATATCCCCATCTAGATTAGTCAGCGAAATTTCAGCCCTTTTTGCCCAGCGAGTATTCTCCTCGTACTCTATGCTGTGTGAAGCCGCGAATTTCGTAAAAATATCCTCGTGGATCTTTTTACTCAGTGTTTCGACTTCATATAGTGGCGCTTCTAAGCCCTCTCGGACTATTGGTTGACCATCTTTATCATCAAAAAAGATTGCGTGACTTACATGATCTTTCCAGACAAGGGGGGCCCAAATGAAGCAAATTCCGCCAGGTAACTTCGGGGCCCCGCCCGCTTCCGGCTCACCGACGTTCCTCACTCCCCAACTCCTATCCTTGGTTCCAATTGTTTCGTTAGGAAGTACTTGAATTTCCCCACTTGGTGTTTTTATTTCTCCAGCCCATTGTCCAAACTGGGCAAAACGCGTCGCATCCATGACACGCCTCGATCCCGACCATAAAACTTGTCGTGCCTCCTGAATAGGCTGCGTTTTAGCGTCAAAAATCAATTCACAAGACAAACCGCTAATGTTGCTCTTTAAAGATACTTTCGCGCTGCGCATTGGAGAAGTTATCTTTAATTCAAATGGACCAACGCTCGTCTCAGAGGGATCTTCAGGGATCTTTTTAGAACCAAAAAAACAATACTGAGGCTCGTCTGGTTTAACCACACTAAAAGCGCAATCCATTATTCCTCTGTGAGGATAGATAGCTATGCCAATCCCAAAATAAAAAGATCCATCAGGAGCATAACCATTGAACCAGGTGCGATTGTAAAAATTTCTATCGCTAGTATTTGGCACCAACAAAGGTTCAGAGGTTTGATGGATTGGAAAGTCATCGAACTTGCTTAACATTTTCTATCCCCAAATTTTTTAATTTGACCTATTATATAACCACGTTAAAGCAATAATATTAATCATGAGTTTAATGCAGTGGTCATGGGTCTTTCTCTCTTTTTACGTGGTGCTAATGCTGGGGATTGGCTTATACACCCAAAAAAAAATCAAGCATGCAGATGACTTTGCTACTGCACGCGGATCTTACGGACCCTTTTTTTTAGCGCTTGCCTTTGCCGCTTCTACAGCGAGTGGGGCCACTTTCCTAGGAACGCCCGCCCTATCTTATGAATGGGGCCTAGCCGCACAGTGGAGTAATTTCCTTTACCCAATCGGGGTGTATTTTGGAGTGCTCATATCTATGCGCCTTGTTGCATCTGCCGGAGATCGCTTTGGTAACCGTTCTATTCCAGAGTATTTGGGAGACCGGTATCAATCAGACGGAATACGTATCTTAGTTGCATTACTTTCTCTGATTTTGTTTTTTTATCTAGCAGGACAGCTTGTTTCAGGGGTAGTCATATTTCAGCTCATGTTAGGTCTGGACGAAAGCTGGGCATTGGGAATCACGACGACGGTGCTGCTCTTCTACGTCGTGGCCGGTGGCGCTCACGCCGATATACTCACCGACGGGCTGCAAGGAGCAATGATGATAGTTCTTGCGACAATCGTTATTCTCTTGACTCTACTAGGTTTTGGCATTGATGGCGGCTTCACTGGAGTTATGCAAAATTTACATAACCAAGATCCAGTTTTAACGTCTCCCCTAAACCTCGGCACACCCCTATATCATTCTTGGTGGTCAATTTTCGTAATCGCCTTTGCCCACCTACCATTAGGACTTTTGCCCCACTTAGGGAACAAACTTTGGGCTCTTAAATCTGATGGAGACCAAATGCAGTTTATAAAACTTGCCTTCTTTTTTGGTCTTCTCTTGGGAATGATGGGGTTTGGAGGACTGCTTGCAAGGGCTCATTTCGGTTCAGATTTATACCTACCTGGGGCAAACCCTAATCAAGCACTTCCACTATTATTTATCGAATTATTTCCTGGCTGGCTAGCCGCTCTGATAGGAATAGGAGTGCTTTCAGCAGTAATGAGCACCGCAGACGGACTGGTTGTTTCGTCTTCTCAGATTATAGCTAATGACATCTACAGGAGGACCATAGTGCCTCTAACAACACCCAATTTGACTGACAATGAGCTTGATAAAAGAGTTCTTAAGATATCGAGGGTAGCAACCGTAGTTATTTTGCTGTTGTGCATGACACTCGCCTGGGGATTAATGGACAAAAACGTTGCCTTAATTGTCTGGATTGGAACGGGAGGCATGATGGCTGCATTCGCTGGGCCACTTGTCGTTGGCGCCTTGTGGCGAGGCGTAACAAGAGCAGGTGCTTATTCAGGTTTGCTTCTAGGCTTTTTCACATTCGTTTTTTTGCATTCTCAGTCAATAGACCCGAATTGGTTTTCACCGGGGTCGTCAGCATTTTATATGGCCAGCTGGTTACATAAGGAAGGGCCTAACCCTTACTCCTGCGCGTTCATGGGGGAACTGGTATCTATTTTTTCAACACTATTGGTGTCGCATTTTTCTAAAAAGCTGCCCGAGGGACACTTAAGGGTCTTATTTCTAGAGAAAAAAGACCCGGGTCGTGTTTAATGCTAAACCTCTGTTCTTTCCTCTAGTCCCTTCTCTGCGCGAACTTTGTTCATTCTGTCTTTGTCCACGGCTAATGGGGCTCCTAATTCACTCTCGTCCGCAACGCCCGCCATATGCTTACCCGCGGTTTTTGCGTTATACATAATTTTTTTAGTTGGTGTTACTGCAAGTATTATGCGCAAGGGAGAGTCTAACAAGCTATAGAAAAAATCTTCTCCGTCTTTATTGTCTGGGTTCCCTTTTTTCGAGAGCGCTGAATAAAACCATTTCTTTGTCTCGTCATCTTGGAAAAACTCACCAGTACCCTTAAAGGTGATAGCTCCTCCCGGCAAATCCTGGGACGACCCAGCAGGATAGCTTTGCGAACTCACGTTCACAGACACTCTATTGTCTCGACGAATCGCGGCGGTGCGATGGCGGTGCTCCGAAAAAGTTATCCAAATTTTTCCTTCGTGCCACACATAGGCGTGAGTAACCCCAACAGGCCATCCATCTTTTGTTCCCCACATTAGTACTGCTTCAGAAGCTGTTGTCATCAACTGATCAACTTCATCATCATTAAAAGGGTAAATCGAAACCATTTCATGATCATGAGTTTTTGCCATTTTTATTCTCCGCTACTTATTTTCGTGGAAGCATATCATAAATCTTTGCCTCGTTGAGACAACGAGAAATCATTTGCCTATAAATTTTGGTTCGACCTTAGTCGCGAACGATTTCACTCCAATCTTGAAATCCTCGGATTTAAAAAGGTTCATTACCGACATAAGGACGTGGTGTGAGTGACTCTCAAAATCTTGAGTCAGCCCATGCCTAAACAATCTTTTCATTTCTTGAATGGCAAGTGGGGCATTTGCTGCAATTTTTTCTGCCCATTTATTTACCGTGCTCTCAAAGTCTTGCTCCGCCACAGCTTTGTTGATCAATCCGCAAGATTCGGCCTCCTTAGCCGTAAGATTCTCGCCCAACATTGCAATTTCGCAGGCTTTTGCCCAACCTAGTAGCCGTGGCAAGTACCAGGTGCCTCCGCTTTCGGGGATTACCCCCATCTTCGCAAACCCGGGCATTAACTTAGCTCGCTCCGACATAATTCTGATATCGCAACCAAGAGCCAAATCTAGGCCATAACCTGCAGCAGGCCCATTCAATGCGGCGATTACGGGCGTATCGATTCTTTGAAGTGTTACTGTACAAATCTCCCGTGTTGAATAGTGCCTGGCTCCGGCATTAGCTAGATCAGAGCCACCAATTCCCTCTCCCGCAGCTGCCTGTTTTAAATCTAAACCCGAACAAAATCCCTTCCCCTCTCCAGTAAGCACTATGACTCGGGTGTCTTTGTCCTCATCAGCCTTTTTTAATTCTTCGTTTAGGCTTGACAACATTTCACTCGTAATTGCATTCATTACTTGAGGCCTATTTAGCTTAATCCACCTCACCTTCCCTCGATTTTCAACAACCACTTCATCCATTTTTTTCTCATCTAATAAAACCGTATGAACAATAACAACACACAAGCTGATAAAAAGTCACTACTAGAAATGGCTATCTTTCACTACCCAGCGTTTTCTACAAAGCACTTAGTTATCTAAAAATGATATCCTTTCAAGAAAAAAATAAGGCCACAAAATGAGTTTGAAAGTTATTGGAGCTGGTTTCGGAAGGACCGGGACGTTATCCATGAAATATGCGCTAGAGGAGCTTGGATTCTCAACGTGTTATCACATGATCGAAGTCAGAAAAAACCCTAGTCATCCAAAACTTTGGACTGAAGCAAAGAATAAAGACACAACAGATTGGTCTGCCCTTTTCGCAGGTTATCAGGCTTCGGTTGACTGGCCCTCTTGCAATTTTTGGCGTGAGCAAGCAAAAGCATTCCCCGACAGCAAAATACTTTTGACACTGAGAGATCCATCAGGCTGGTACGAGAGTGTCATGAAGACAATTTATCCTAGCTCAAAAAAATTTGCCGAATCTACAGAAGAGAAAGAGAGAGAATTTGGGATTTGGGCAATGGAAATGATTTGGGAATCAATTTTTGATAACAACATGGATGACCGCGCGTTTGTAATTGATAAATTTGAACGGCACAATGAAAAAGTGATCAGAGAAGTCCCTCCGGAGCGGTTGCTAGTATTTGAAGCTGGCGAGGGCTGGAACAGACTTTGTGAATTTCTTGAGGTCCCAATACCAGGAACCGATTTCCCGAAGGTCAACACAACGGAACAGTTTTTATCCCAAACATCCGGAACCTCAGCAAAGACAAAAAATTTAGGTGCCGACTAAAGCGTAAAGTATCAAGTAAGCTGCGGCCAATTTTACTAGCCAGCACTCACACTTGAAAAAATTAGGGCGCTGTCTTGGACAGGGGAACGTCGAATCATTTTCTTATCCTTTGAAAAATCTTGCGTATTCTGCCAAGGACCGCTCCCCTGCTTTGGGAAAAGATGCATCGCCCGTTTCATATAACCGGACGGAAAATCTTCGATCCAATCCCTTGGGACCTCAGGCAAGTCCTCCTGAGACAAGGTCGGAATTACAAAGTCTGCACCGACAGACTCCATGTGGTTAATAAGTCGACAAGCATACTCTGAGGTGAGATCTGCTCTCAGAGTCCAACTCGCGTTGATATATCCGAAGGTCTGGATTAGGTTTGGAATTTTTGAAAACATCAAACCCTTATAGGTATAGCTTTCGGACAGATCAATCTTGCTTTTATCAACTATGACCTCGACGCCGCAGAGCACCTTCATCCTGAGACCAGTAGCTGTGACAATCGCATCTGCTGGAAGCACTTCACCAGAAGACAATTTCAGACCATTCTCAACAAAAGAGTCTATCTCCTCCGTTCTAATCTCTAGACCGCCGCGTTTTATCGCTCGAAATAAGTCGCCATTAGGTATTAGACAAAGCCGTTGATCCCATGGATTATAACTAGGCGTGAAATGCTTTTGTGTCATCTCAACTCCCAAGTGTTTTCTAACCGAATCTAATAAGATCTTTTTAAGCACTTTAGGGGCTTTCCTGCTCTGCTTGTACAAATACTCTTGATACCTAGTGTTTTTAAAGCGCGTGATCGAATAGGCGATTGGAGCTGGCAGAATTTTTCTTAAAAAGTTAGCAATCTTATCTTGATCGGGCCTTGAAGCGACGTAGGTCGGAGATCTTTGGACCATCGTGACTTTCGCTCCGCTATCCGCCATCGCAGGACCGAGAGTCATAGCCGTCGCTCCGCTGCCAATAACTACTATCTTTTTTCCTTTATGCTCGAAATCACTCGGCCAAAATTGAGGATGTATTATCCTGCCTTCAAAAAGGTCGGTGTTTTTGAGACCCGGATCATGAGGATTTTCATAATCATAATATCCTCCACACATCATTAGGAAATTGCACGTGGCGATTTTTGAAGCGCCGTCAGGACTATCGACTTCGATAGTCCACCGCGCGGTGGCAGATTCCCATTCTGCTTTTTTGAGACGACAATTGAATTTAATGAGATCAAGTAGACCATGCTCTTCCACGGTTTCGTTGACATATTTTAAGATAGAGGGGCCGTCTGCTATAGATTTTGCCTCTCGCCAAGGTTTGAAACTGAACCCAAGGGTGTGCATATCACTATCGGAGCGAATTCCAGGATAACGAAATAGATCCCATGTGCCACCAAGGGAATCTCTTGCCTCTAGAATCCGTATTGTTTTTTGAGGGCACTTCTTTTTTAGATGCACTGCTGCGCTTACCCCCGAAATCCCCGCTCCAACTATTACAATATCGACATTATCCATTTATAAACCCATCAAGTCCGACTTGTTATAACTCTTTAATAATTCTTGGTTGTCTAAAAATACGCACTTCTCTGAAATTCGAAGAGATCGTCCTTAGACGAGATCTTTACTCCAAGATCTTTTAAAAATCCATTTCCAACGTCGTAAACAAGTGCGTGGATGTTTAAGCTGTTTTTGTTAGTCCAACGGTCTAGCACTGAACTCGATCTGCACAACGAATTGACTTGAGCCAATACATTCAATTCAACTAATCGTTTGTACGCTAATTCAGCAGAAAGATCCGAAAGTTCTATTTTATTTTTCTGGTACAAATGCGCAATCGGCTCTAGCCACTTTTTTAACAAGCCTTCTGCCGTATTTTCTATGATAGCTTTAATCGCGCCACAGCCATAGTGGCCACAGAGAACAATATTGGCGACCTCTAGTTCTTCCAAGGCAAATTTAACCGCGCTCATACAATTCACATCATTTAGTTGAACCAAATTGCCGACGTTCTGATGCGTAAATATTTCTCCAGGGAGAGCCCCGGCAATTTGATTTGGAGGAACCCTACTATCTGAACAACCTATCCAAAGAAATTGGGGACTTTGATGTGAAGATAACTGTTCAAAAAACATCGGATCTCTAGAAGTAATTTCTTCTGCCCATGCTCTGTTGTTTTCAATTAGTTGAGTTATGTCGCCTTTCATCTAACTTCCCTAGCGTTAAATTTTAATTCTCTTGTTCCAACATTAATTTTTTGTGGCAAGATTAGAGGATTATAACTGATACCGAAAGAGGAAAGGTTAATGAGTATTGATATAGACCTGTCAGGAAAAGTCGCCGCCATTACAGGTGGGAGCAGAGGTATCGGACGAGGTATTGCGGAAGCTCTGCTTAAAACAGGAGCATCAGTCGCTATAAATGGTCGAAATGAAGATAAAGGCCAGCAGGCCATCAAGGAGATTGGAGAAAACCAACCGGTGGCATTTATAAAAGGGGACGTGCGGAAGCAATCAGAAGCAGAGAATTTCATTGCGAAAACGATAGAAGAATTCGGGCAGATAGATATTTTGATTAATAATGCTGGAGGTTCCGGAGGATTCGCACCTGTCTCGGAATTAACCGATGAGGCATGGGAAAACGCTGCTGCATGGATACTTCACTCAACTTTTTGGGCGACTAGGGCCGTCCTCAAGGACATGACTCAAAGAGGTTGGGGAAGAATAATAAACATTTCGAGCGTCGAGGGTCGACAAGCCAACAAAGAAAACGTCGCGCATTACATAACCTTTAAGCACGCGATGAACGGATTTACAAAAGCAGTAGCTTTTGAAAATGGAGCCAAAGGAATAACATGCAATGCTATCAGCCCAGGCGCAGTGGAGACTGATTTGATGATGGAACAAGGACCAGCTGCTGCAAAGTCTATGGGAATAAGTTATGAAGAGTTCAAGCAGAATTATGCCCAAGAAGCGTCAATTAAAAGACTTAACACGACTGACGAAGTATCAGGCCTAGCTGTCTTCCTTTGCTCAGAATTAGGTTCAGGAATTACGGGAGCTATCTTACCGGTCGATGGCGGGACCTCTCTATAAAATCGATTAAATTCCAGGTTCATGCAGATTTAGGCCCAGTGCACTTGAGCGGATTTGTCAAGACGGACTCCAAAGAAGATAGCAAGCATGTCAATTCCAGAAAATCTTAAAGCCTCTGAGGTTGCCTCGATAGCCTTTGTACTAATTTGCTGCTTCGCGGCCTCTTTAGGGATGGCATTCAATATTGATGGCATTAAAGAGTCATTCAATTTAACCAATGCATATGCCGGAAGACTGATTTCTTTGGAGATGATTTCTATCGCTCTAGGCAATTTTTTTTTCGCGAGGATTACTCATAAAACAAATTCAAAAACAGTGTTTTTCATCGGTGCAAGCGTCATTCTCTTTTTCAATCTTTTGAGTATCCTTGCCACCGAACCGTTGCATCTCGCATTTTTCAGGATCCCGGCAGGATTAGCATTAGGGGCGGTAGCAGCGACCTGCGCTGGGAGGATTGCAAAAAGTGATAAACCAGATTTAAACTTCGGAGCAATCAACTCAGCGGTTGGTCTTATGGGGGTCTTCATGGCATTTGCTTTGCCTCGAGCGTTGAACTTGGATTTTCCCGTTACGAGTTCGTTGCGTTTAACTGGAATCGATGGACTATACTTGGTGTATGGTCTCTGCGCTCTCTTTGCTTTGCTAGTGGTCTCCCGAACCCCATCTGACCAACCAAAAAAATTTCAGGCCCAGCATAAATCTTCAAAAGCTTTACGGATTGGTTGGCTCGCCCTCTTTGGCATAGGAGTAATGTTTTTTGGCCATGGAACGGTAGGGATTTTCATAGTGAGAATAGGTCGTGAAATAGGATTGAGCTCTGAGAATATCGGATACATCTTTATGGTAGGAAGCTCACTCGGAATCATCCTGCCGTTAATTGCTGGTTGGGTCGGGACTAAAATAAAAGCATTTTTCCCCATTCTGATTTTGGTGATTCTGCTCGCTGTAGCCACTTTAGGGCTATCAAACAGCAATTTGCCCTGGCAATATTTTTTGGCAGTGCCTATTTTTGCAACACTTCCTACCACCATCATGCCTATTTTCCTTGGCTGTCTTTCTAGAGCAGATAGATCAGGAAAACTAGCAGCTTCCCATGTTGCTTTCGTTTTGTCAGGTACTAGCGTCGCACCCTTTATTGGAGGAATGCTTATAGATAACGGAGGATTCGCGTTTGCCGGAGGGTTTGCGGTGATAATGATAATGCTAGGCGCGCTACTAATTTGTCCTATGGTTTTGAATGCCGATCGACAAAGGGCCCTTTTCTGATGCCTCGATTTTTATTTGATTAAGAAAATGGATCCTAAAAAAATATCAGTCCAGATGATGGAACTTACTCATAATAAGGAGATCTTGACTTATCTAATAATCAAAAATAGCAGTGAAACAGAGCTCGAAGGAAATTGGAGACTTTACTCGTCAATGGGATTGACTCCCACTAGTACTCAAATATCAATATCTAAAACCAACTTAGAGGGCCGATATGGATATATTTCACCGAACGAGAACTGGAGAAAGTTAATGCCAGGGGAGGAAATTAAAATTGAGGTTGAAAATTGGCTTCTATCTGGAATGAAGCTTATTTCGCGACAAGGGTTTTATCTGACAGAATTGAAAGACGGGAAAGAAATGTTGTTAGGCGAGCCTTCCCTCAAAGACCCCGTCCTAGTGCCTTTAACCAGCCCTAGAATGGGAGCAACGGTCCTCAGCAGAGGAACCCAACAATCAAGGGAACTAAGTCAAAAGAACCCTCATCCGATTATAATACCCACTCCAAAGAAGGTTAAATATTCAAAAGAGATTATTCAGATTGATGGAATCAAGATCGAAACAAATCTGAGTCATCAGGAGAAAAAGACTGTTAATGAACTGCTCAAGAGTTTTGGGGCTGACGAAGGCTCATACTGTTTGGAAATCAAAAAAGACTCGAAAATCGAAGGCGATTACCAATTAGAAACACAAATGAAAAGGGCCTCGCTTACTTCACGAAGTTTTAATGGGATTGTTTGGGGACTTCATTCGCTTAGACAGATACTTTCAAACAAAGACGGTTTATCGCTTCCTATTTTAAAGATCGTTGATTCCCCCGATCTAGAATATAGAGGTTTGATGATTGACTTGGCTCGTCATTTTCAAGGCCCTGAGCAAGTTAAAAAAATCATTGAGTCAATGGCGTCTTACAAAATGAACAAGCTGCAGCTTGGAATTAGCAACGACGAAGGGTGGAGGCTTGAAATCTCGGCAATCCCGGAACTCACAGATACAGGGAGCATAAGATCCCATCAACAGTTTAATCAATATGGCAAGCGAAGAGCCTTATCACCAGCCTGGGGAGATAGCCATTTCGATACCGGTGGATTTTTTACCCATGGCGAGTTCGTTGACTTGCTGAAATTCTCTAAACTAAGGGGCGTAGAAATAATTTTAGAGATTAATTTACCTGGGCATTCAAACGCGATTCTAAGATCTTTAGAAAACAGCAACTGGCAGCTTACAGACCAAGAAGATCGCTCAGAACACACATCAGCACAGGGTTATAAAAAAAATATTATTAATGTTGGATGCGAAGATACTTATCGCTTCCTTCAAACCGTCATCAGGGAAATCAAGGATCTTTACGATCAGGCCGGAGTAGAATTCAAGGCGATTCACCTGGGAGGAGACGAGGTTCCAGTAGGAGCTTGGTTAGAATCACCGATTTGTCACTCATTGGATGCTTGGAATTCAAAATGGGATTCCACTGACCCTAAAGACCGAAATAGTGCCAGAGAAGCTTTGATGCAACATTTCTGCGAAAGAGCAGTAACAACTGTTTCCGAAATTGCTCCAAATGCCATTGTAGGCTTTTGGCATGAGATGGTAAGTTATGGCGAAAAAAGAGGGAAGAATTCTTACACCACTGTTTGGTTAATGAACCAGGATAGATCGAAAGAACTCCAAAAAATTGAAATTAGCCACCGGCCCTTTATTATTTGTAACTCCAGCTACTATTATCTTGACATGCCTTACTGCATGAAATCAGATGAACCTGGTCTTCCATGGGCGTCTTACGTTGACACCGAGGATATTTATAAGTTCGATCCTTTCATGAGTTGGGGCATGTCTGAAGAAATGAGAACCCTCGCAATCGGACTCCAGGCCCAACTCTGGTCCGAGACGGTAACAACCGCCGAGCAGATGGATTATTATCTATTTCCTAGGTTAATAGCATTTGCAGAAAGAGCGTGGAACACCAGCAATAAGTCAGGGAATTGGAGAGCATTCTCAGAAACTATCAAGTCTAGGGAATTAGACTGGCTAAAGGCCCTTAGCATCTCCTATCGACCAATGAAAGACGACGCGTCTTGAAGACCAAACAAAATAGTTGAACGAGCTATACACCCAACACGATTTAACTACCTTCTTTCGCTGCCTTAATAAGAAGTTTAAGCTCAAGAGTGCCGAGCATTATTCCAGGCTGATGCAAAAACTTGTTACCTGGCGCGTATTGAATCTCAGCCAGCCTCTCTGTAAGACGCTCCCAAGCTACCTGTTGTTCAATCCGCGAGATACCAGCACCCGGGCAAACTCTCGGGCCAGCAGAAAAAGTTAGGTGTCTGGTGACCGCCTTCCTATCCAAACGAAGCTCAAAAGGACACTCGAATTCCTCTGGATCAGTATTAGCCGCTGCCCAACGAAGATGCAAAACAGTGCCAGCAGGAATGGTTACTCCTTGAAACACCTCGGTCTGGCTAGTTCGTCTGGTTGAGAGTCCCTGAGTCGGGGAACGCATTCTCATGCCTTCCTCGGTGAATTGTCGTATCAACTTAGATCCGCCTGATTTTAACCGGTCAAATAAACCCGGGTGCTCACAAATTAATTGAGCCTGTTCCTCTATGGCATACTGAGTAGTTTCTAGACCTCCGATTATCATCGCATAGACCACCCCATTGACTTCGAGATCTGTGAGTTTCCGTCCCAAGGGAGAATAAGTTACCTGAGTTAAAAAAGTAATCATGTCATCTTTAGGATTTCTTCTTTTATCTTCAACTTGCTCCTGAACATACTCCTTAAAGCCATCCAACAAGATGAATTGCTCTCTTATTTCATCATCGTTCAACTTATTGAGATGACCTCTCCCATAAACAAAAGACTTGACCTGCGCTTCTCCCCATTCCGCTAAACGCGGTATATCCTCGTGCGGAAACCCAAGAACACTCGCCATCACTCGCTGCGGAAGAGGCCTCGCAAATTCGCTGATGAACTCCACTTCCTCTTTGCCGATCCAATTATCAATTAGCTCGTCAACATGACGAGTAATCATTTCCGTATGCCTCTTTGAACCCGGCCCAACCCAGGGATCGGTGAGTTCCTGCTTGTGCAATCTCCACATTTCCATGTCGGGACGAAGTGTCACCATCGACGCAGACATCGCATTGAGATTAGGGACCTTTTCAACATCTACACCGGTATCCGCCATCTCTTTGATGGATTCCATCATAAGTGGGGGAAACCTATCAGGGTCTCTGACAACGGCATTAATGTCCTGATGCTTAGTGAGAACATAAGCATCTGTTCCAGGAAGCAATCCCTCTCCCTCTAACTTATAAACAGGCGCCTGTTCATGAAGAATAGGGTAGGCGTCGTACCAGTGCTCTTGAGCTCCAGGCCCGAAAAGATCTACCTCGTCCACTGACATAGGACATTTGACTTGCGCCAGAGATTCATCAGAAGTTTTTTCGTTCATCGTTTTTCCGAATGCTTTTGAATTTTTGTGTAGTGGACTCCAAATAGTAACTCATAGTAGTAAAAATATTACAAGTAGATGAATGCGGGTTTTCACTACAGGGAAATCTAACCTTTTGCCGCATTCTTAGACAAAAGGCGTAAGTTGTCTG
>CACFLG010000006.1 GCA_902567095.1 uncultured OM182 clade bacterium | reverse complement strand
CGAGTTGTTGTTCATCTTTTACAACCTCCCGGTGAGCATTTCTCAAAAATTTTTTTTGACCAGGAGTGCCTGTTAGCAGTTTGTCATGAGTGAGCTCTAAACCCTCAATCCCTTTATCATCAGTATTTACGATCCCTACAACATGGGCAGCAACTTCTCCTGCTGGGTAAAATCGTTTAAAAGTTCGGTCCGCCTGTAAACCCTTCAACCCTGCGTCTAAAAGTTTGCGCGCATCTGAAGGAGGAACATCTCTTCTTAAATAGTAACTCCTGCCCTTGGTATTTTCTCGAACTTTTTCTCGAAGCATCTTAGGCGTTACTCCTAAGTATTCAGCTAGAGGAGAAAGATCTTGATCGGATGCGAGTATTTTAGAAGGGTCTAGCCTCAAAGCAAAAGCAGGTGTGCTTACAGCCAGGGGCTTGCCGTAGCGATCCTGTATCATTCCGCGATTAACGTTTATAACCGAGGTGCCAATCGCTCTTTTTTCACCTTCTCTCTGCAGAAATTCTTTCTGCTCAAGATTCAAGAATATAAGCCTCGCTATAATCACTAACGCTGAAATAAAGACAGCTAACACCACGATATAAACTCTCAAAAAACTCATCTTAAGACCACGAGCTCATCTGTTAGCGGAGAACGCATCTTTAGCTTTTTTTTTGCAAGATCTGTAATTCTTGAGTAATCCGCAAAGGCTCCTCTCTCTAAAATCAATTTTTGATATTCATAATCTAGATCGTCTCTCTGCTTTTGAATGATATGCAAGTTTCGATATAACTCTCTAGTTTGATGCGAAGAAAAAGAAACGAAAAAAGCCGAGGTTGCTAA
The DNA here is from genome assembly GCA_902567095.1 of uncultured OM182 clade bacterium. Taxonomy (GTDB): domain Bacteria; phylum Pseudomonadota; class Gammaproteobacteria; order Pseudomonadales; family Azotimanducaceae; genus UBA9659. The sequence continues at coordinate 57,346 of CACFLG010000006.1, read as the reverse complement.
TACCAGGGCCAGGAAAGCGATTCCGAGGTGACGGGGAGAAATAACCCAGAGCAGGAAGGCGGCGCTACCTTTCATCATGGCATTTTCTCCGCCACTCGCATGGTTGCACTTCGTGATCTTCGGTTATTGAGAATTTCTTGCGGAGATGCCTTTAGGGGTTTTCCAAGAACCCTTAGAGTTCTCTTTATATCAGCATCTTTAATCGGAAACTTTCTTGGAAAATATTCTCCCTGGGCTTTACGTTTGAAAAAATTTTTAACGATTCTATCTTCTAGAGAGTGGAAACTTATTACCACTATACGGCCACCGGTATTCATCAGACTAATTAACTGTTCCAAGCAATGTGACAACTCGTCTAACTCTCGATTAATGTGGATTCGAATTGCTTGAAAAACTCGAGTCGCGGGGTGCTTGTTCTTATCTAGAGCGGGCAAGGCTTTTTTAACAATTTCTACAAGGCCACTTGTAGTCTTGAGCTCAGATTTTTCTCTTTCATTGACTAGAGCCCTGGCTATTCTTCGAAAATACCTCTCTTCCCCGAAGTTTTTCAATACTTTCTCGATTTCTTTTTGTGGCGCTTCCTGCAACCAATCCGCTGCTGTTATGCCAGCGCTTGAATTCAGCCTCATATCCAAGGGGCCATCCAGTCGAAAAGAAAATCCTCTTTTTGCATTATCTAGTTGGGGGGAAGAAACGCCCAAATCTAACAAGACTCCATCAAATCCAGTTGCGTTGTGCTTTTCTGCAAGTTTTTTGATATTCGAAAACGTACTGTGCTCAACAATCACTCGGGAGTCGTTAGCGAACATTTTTTTTGCGTGGCTCACAGCATCCAAATCAGAATCCAAGGCTAATAAACGACCTTCCTCACCTAAAGCTGAAAGAATTCCCCTACTGTGGCCTCCTCGACCATAAGTGCAATCTGCATAGGTGCCGCTTTTACGAACAAATAAAGCTTTGAGAGCTTCATCGAGCATAACACTGTAATGATGGTCATAACCTGACAATTATCTCTCCTTACAAAGATAGCCCCGCCAACTCCTCAGGTATTCCTAGGGTTTGGCCCTCTTCAACCCAAATATCGCGTTTATTGTTCCAAGCACTCTCATCCCAAAGCTCCATTTTTTTTCCTTGTCCTATTAGGATTCCCTTTTTGTCTAGATTTGCATAAGTTCTAAGGGGGGGCGTTAACAAAACTCGACCACTCGCATCCATTTGCACATCGGTAGCGTGACCAATCAACAACCTCTGTACTCGACGAGTAACCGCATTAAAACTTGGCAAATCTTCTACTCTTCTTTGGATATCATCCCAATCGGGCCGAGGATATATAAGGAGGCATTTCTCTTCGGTGTCTATTGTTACAACCATCTCTCCGAGACAATGATTAGTGAGGAACTCACGAAATCTAGAGGGCACGCCAAAACGTCCCTTAACATCTATATTGATGTTATTTACCCCTCTAAACATCTGAAGACTCCGAATATTCGAATTCCATCCCTTCTCTCTCTGACCCCATCGCGGTAAAAATTTTAGATTAGAGCTCTATTTACCCACATTATGCCACTTTTTCCCACTTTATTTCACCATGAACGTTAAAAATCGGGGCAAACTAACTAATAAATAGCTATGAGAACAATGCAAACACACAAAAAAACATAATTACGTAAGATTCTGATATGTCGAGGTTTTTGACTTGGATTAGGAGATGCGCTAAATCTTGGGTGATTTTCCGTCTAGCCATAAAAAGGAATATGGGAGTTGGCCTATAAGCCGGGTTCTGTCAAGGACAATCATTCATCTAAGATACTTGTCGCCAAATACCTTTAGCGACCTACCCAAATCCTTCTGCGGGTAACAGAAAACGGATTTCTATTTGGTCTTGCTCCGAGTGGGGTTTACACTGCCACAAACGTTACCGCTCGCGCGGTGCGCTCTTACCGCACCATTTCAACCTTACCTAAAAAGGCGGTATATTTTCTGTTGCACTTTCCGTAGGCTTGCGCCCCCCAGGCGTTACCTGGCACTCAACCCTATGGAGCCCGGACTTTCCTCTTCCTTTCAGAAGCGATTGTCTAGCCAACTCCCAAGAAGAGATTATCAGTTTTTTAATTCAATTCTCAAGGTCAAGTCCTTCTTTTAATATCATAGCTCTATGGTAAAGCTGGCTTCTAGACGAAGAAAAAAACTTTGAAGCAACAGAAGCAGCGCGAGAAGGCGACAATTCAGTCAAAAGTATTTTTAAAAGTAAATCATCGTTTGTCGATTTCTTGATTTCAATTCCTCTTACAATAATTACAAATTCTCCTCTACTTGGGATTTCAGAAGAAACAAACATTTTTTGAATTTCTTCAATCCGGGAAAAAACTACCTGTTCAAATTTTTTTGTTAACTCTCGACAAACGGCTACATCTCTTCCGGGCATCAACTGAGACATAGCTGCTATTGTATTGGTAATTCTATGCGGAGTCTCGAAGAAAACCTGTGTAAAAGGTTCTTCAGACATAGTTCTTAAAAATGTCTTCCTATCTTTGTCTTTTGTAGGAACAAATCCACGAAATGAAAATTGATTGGTTGGCAACCCTGAAACACTCAGAGCAGCAATTACTGAACAAGCGCCTGGTATTGGACTAACAACAATATTTTCTGAACGGCACTCGCGCACGAGAGCATAACCAGGGTCAGAAATAAGGGGGGTCCCAGCATCCGAAACTAATGCTATCGTTTTTCCTGATTTTAGAAAGCTAATCATTTTTTCGAGAAGGGCTTTCTCGTTGTGATCGTGCATAGCTACCATTGGCTTTTCTATAGACCATCTAGCTAGAAGTACTGCAGTTCTTCGCTTATCCTCCGCGGCAATTAAATCAACTGTCTGCAAAACATCTCTAGCGCGAAAGCTAAAATCCTCCAAATTGCCAATGGGAGTTGAAACAACAAAAAGGGTCATTAAACGAACTTCCTGAGCTCTTGGCTCTTAAAAAAATAACTCTTATTATGTAAACTGCTCTTTTCTATTCATATTACTCTATATGAACAATTATTCACTCAAGTCATCAATATTTTGTTTGCTGGTTACGGTTGGTTGCACTACAGTCCCTCCAGATGAAAAGAGCTCGAAAAAAGATTCGAATTACAAGCAGCAAATCGATGTTCTTGAAGAAAAACTGGCCAAGTCACGAGAATATGATTCGGATGAAAAAAGAATTGAAGCAGCAAGAATAGCAAGCTCTGAGAAGGATTTTAAAACTGTTACAAGAATACTCTCCTCTATAAAAAACCCTAAAAAAAATAGTTACGTCAAATCAAATTTCTTAATTATCGAAGCTGAGAAAGCAATTCATCATAAGAAACCGAAACTTGCGTTTAAGATTTTAAAAAATTTCACGGAGGGGGATACTTTAAGCTCTGCTGACCGGACCAGGATAGCAAATCTAAAAGCAGAGGCTCATTATCTAGAAAGAAAGTTTTTTTCTCATGCAAAAGAGTTAATTGCTATCTCTCGCACTCTTAAAAAAGCGAGCAGGAAATCAAACCAAGAACAAATTTTTCGCTCACTTATGATGTTAGGCAAAAAAGAATTGGAAAATCTACTTCAAGGACGCTTGAACTCGGAGGAAAAGGGTTGGATTCTTTTAGCGTTAGTCGTTAGAGGAAACGAGGAGAATTTGGAAGAGCAAGCTTTTGCTTTTGAAGAATGGAAAAAACGTTGGCCAGCTCATCCAGCTCATGCAAGCCCCCCGGATCGCCTGATAACTTTACCTGAGATGATCAAGCAATCTCCAAAGACGATCGCGCTCATACTGCCTCTTTCAGAGGACTATTCGGAGTTCGGCGAAGCCATACGAGATGGTTTTATCGCAGCACATTACCAATCGGAAGAAAAGAAACGGATTATAGTTTATGACTCTAATTCATCACCTATTATCGAACTTATAGAACAAGCCGTCAAAGACGATGCAGATTTTATCGTTGGGCCCCTTGATAGAAAAAAGGTTACCGCTCTCGCTAAAGCTAGGCTTCCCGTGAAAACGCTTGCGCTAAATAGAGCAGAAGGTTACAGCGAACAGACAAACCTCTTTCAATTTGGTCTGGCTCCTGAAGATGAATCAGAGCAAGTTGCCAGAAAAGCTTATGAAGCAGGGTATAAAAAGGCTTTAGTCATAGCTCCTGAAACCGAGTGGGGCAACAGAAATCATAAGGCTTTCACAAAAGCTTTCAGTAAGCTTGGTGGAAAAACTATAGAGTCCGCAAGATTCAGTAGCCAAAAAGATTACTCAAACCTCGTTAGAAAACTCTTTAAAATTGGTTCCAGCGAAGACAGGGCATCAACACTCTCTAGAATTATTGGAAAAAAATTAGAGTTCAAGGCGCGAAGAAGAAAAGATGTCGATTTCATATTTCTTTTAGCAAGTAATAGCCAAGCAAGAGGTATTAAGCCTACAATATCTTTTTTCTATGGTGAGGATTTGCCAGTTTATGCTACTTCTCACATAAATCGTAATTCCGAAAATAAGCTTAACAATATAGATTTGAATGGCATTCAATTTTGCGAGATACCTTGGAATCTAGAAAACCAAAATAAGGTCCAGACAGCGATAATGGAAACTTGGGAAGAAGCCTCTAAAGGGCTTGCTCCTTTCTTTGCTTTAGGCGCTGATGCTCACAAGATCACCCAACGCTTAGGACAAATGGAAAAATATCCGTATTATCCGGTTTTTGGATCCACCGGTCTTCTCTCGATGAATTCTAATCATTCGATCAAAAGAACCTTGGCATGGGCAGAATTTGAAAATGCTATTGTAAAATTAAAAGAGCCTCCAATTAATTTTAAGTGATGAGTGGAAGCAAATAGTTTCTTAGGAAATCTCAATCGGCTTCTCGCCGAAGCCAAATTTCAGAGAAAGAATTAGAGTATTTACATGATGATTAAGACAACACACTTTTTTTACTTAGTTTTTTTATCAACCCTCTTAATTGCGTGCGCCTCTGACAAATCAGTTGACGACGATCGGAACGAAAACCTTTCAAAAAAGAAAATCATGAATTCTTATCCTAGTGATTTACTGGAGGCAAATATCAATATTTCCAGCTTCAACGGCGATCTATTGATCACTGGTCAAGTTCCAAGACAAGAACTAGTTAGATTAGCAACCGTTCAAGCGAATACTCTTAGGAATGTGAGAGAGGTTTTCAATTATCTTCAGGTGATGGGTGAGGCATCCTTTCTTTCAAAAACCAACGATCGGTTTATAACCAGCAGGATAAAATCGAGACTTCAAGATTCAAATCTTTTTAAAAAGAGAAAGATACATATCGTGACTGAATACGGGGTAGTTTACCTTATGGGATCATTAGAAAGAGAAGAACTAGAAAAGACATTAGAGCTCATAAAAGAAACAAATGGAGTTCAAAAAGCAATCTCTTTGGTAAGGCTGAAGAAATAGATCGAGCTCTATTTAATCAATTTTAGTTTCGGCTTGCCCTTTGTTTCTCCTCCATCCGGCCCAGTGGGGACTGGTTCATGCTCATCTGAAAACCATATGCCCTTTCCATTTTCTTTAGCAAAAATTCCTACGACTGCATCTACCGGAGAGAAAATTTCACGAGCCACACCCGAGAACCTTCCGCTGAATTGAATCCCATCTTTACTTGCATAAAAGTTTCTGACTGCCGAAGAACTTATATTGAGGACAATCTTCCCATCTTGAGCGTACTCAATCGGCACTTCCACATCATCTTCTTCTGCATTTATCACCAAATAAGGGGTTAACCCGTTATCCTGGATCCATTCCTTAATTGCTTTGACAAGGTACGGAACTGAGGAATTCATAATATCTTTATCCGAAGCTTTTGAGGACCTATAACCTAATCCCTGATATCAAACTCGATTTCACTTAGCGATGACCTAAAAGCGTCTCTTTCAAAAATTCTTTCCATATATTCGTGAATTGGCTTTGCCTGTTTTGGCGGCAATTCGATGCCAAGTAGAGGCAAACGCCAAAGTATTGGAGCGACGCAACAATCTACTAACGTGAACTCCTCATTCATGAAGAAGGGCTTTTCCGAGAATATTGGCGCAATCGCTAAAAGGCTTTCTCTCAAATCCCGGCGGGCCTTCTCAATTACTGTTTCTTTTGACCGGCCAGCGACTATCGTATCAACAAACCCACACCAATCTCTCTGTATCCTATAAACGTAAAGCCTGCTTTGAGCCCTCGCTACAGGATAAACTGGCAATAAAGGAGGATGCGGAAATCTTTCGTCTAGGTATTCCATGATAACCTGAGACTCATACAATACCAGATCTCGGTCTACTAAGGTTGGAAGAGAATTATAAGGATTAAGTGAGGCAATATCTTCGGGAATATTTCCAGGCTCTACGTCGATTATTTCTACCGCCACACCTTTTTCCGCTAAAACCAGTCTGACCCTCTGGCTGTAGTGGTCATTCCCATCTGAGTAAAAAACCATAGACGAATGTTTTGCTACAACCCCCATAAAACTATCTCCCTTTCGACAAAACCAATAAAACCTAACAAGAGGTTCGTCAGTGAATTTCTTTTGTATACTCTCTTCCCAAAAGCCAAGCAAACACGTAGAAAAAAGCTAGGAATAAGAGAACAAATCCTCCTATTCTTTGCCTTTCTAACCTACTAGGATCGCCAGAGTAGTACAAAAAGTTCGTTAGGTCATAAATAAGGCTATCGTACTCTTCTATAGAAAGCTCGCCTGAATTTTCTACAAGTTCAAGCGGGCTGACCCCTCTATGCACCAACTCATCTCCGCATTTATTCTCCAATAAAGGACGCCCAGTAATCGCTTCTCTCATCTCGCCTCCATTTTTTGCAATCTTCGGAACATCCTTGCACACTTTCTTTTGAATTCCTTGCAAATGAACTAGTGGGTGGGGCATTCCAACATTTTCGTAGAGAAGATTGTTAACACCAAACGGACGCGTCGAGTCCTCGTAAAACACTCTCATGTATGTGTAAAAATATTCAGGTCCGCCCTTTAACTTCGTATAAAGCGTTAGATCTGGAGGCACATTTCCGAACCATTGCTTAGCATTAGAGACAGACATCGAGTTGCTCATATGGGAACCTAACTTTTTAGATGGATCGAATACGAGATTCGACATCATTGCTTCCTCAGGGATATCGAGATCTTCTGCGACTCTCTGGAACCTTTGGTATTTCATCTCATGACAGCCCATACAATAGTTTACAAAAGTTCTAGCGCCTCGCTGAAGAGACTCTTTATCTGTCAGATCTGGGAGGACATCATCTAGCGGATAAGAAGAGGAAGACCCTGCCCCATACAAATGCGAGGAAAGCAACAAAAAAGAAAGAACTAAGCCTCTCATTTAATAGGAATCCTTTCGGGAACAGGTTTGGTCAGCTCAACTGAGGTGTACCAGGGCATAAGCAAGAAATAGGCGAAGTAAATTGCCGTACAGATCTGAGCCAGGAATGTTTTAAGCGGAGTTGGATGTTGAACCCCCAAATATCCTAAAACAAAAAAAGCAACCACGAAAATCGCCAAGAAAGATTTACTAGCCATTCCTTTATAACGAATCGACTTCACTTTTGATCTATCTAACCAAGGAAGTACCGCAGGAAGAACTATAGCTCCTCCCATTACAACTAACCCCCAAAACTTAGCATCCAAACCTAAAAAAGGGAAAGTAGCCGCGCGTAGCATTGAATAAAATGGTGTGTAATACCAGACCGGTGCTATCAGATCAGGAGTCTTTAAGGGATTCGCCCTTTCATAGTTAGGAGCTTCAATCAGGTATCCTCCTCCGTCAGGAAAATAAAACATGACAACTGCGAATAGAAAGCAAAAAGCCACTATCGCGGGCAAGTCATGTCCTAAAGTGAGGTAGGGATGAAACGGAATCCCGTCCAACGGCTTACCTTTATCATCTAAGTTTTTTTTGATATCTATCCCATCGGGGTTATTCGACCCTACTTCATGCAACGCGACGATATGAAGAAATACCAAACCTATAAGCAGCATGGGAACTAAGACTACATGCAGAGCAAAGAAGCGATTGAGCGTTATTCCAGAGATATTAAAGTCTCCTCGAACCCAAGTCGCGAGACTATCGCCTATTATTGGAACAGCTCCCGCTAAAGAAACGATGACTTGTCCTGCCCAGAAGGACATATTTCCCCAGGGCAAGAGATAACCCAGAAAACCCTCAGCCATCAAAGCCACGAAAATAAGCATTCCAAGTATCCAAATCAGTTCTCGGGGTTTCTGGTAAGACCCATACATCAATCCTCTAAACATATGCAAATAGACGACTAGGAAAAAAGCTGAAGCACCAGTTGAATGCATGTAACGAAGCATCCAGCCAAAGTTGACATCTCTCATAATATATTCAATGGACCCAAATGCGCCCTCTGCAGTTGGGATATAACTCATCGTTAACCATATGCCCGTAAGTAACTGATTTACAAGGACAACTGTCGCTAAAACTCCCATCAAATACCAAAAGTTAGTATTTTTTGGTGCGTAATATTTTGACATATGTTTCTCATATGTCTCTGTCACGGGCAGACGTGCGTCTATCCAGTTCATGATATTTTTAACAGAATGTTGTAGCCCAGACATTAAACCTTTTCCTTATCGTCTTCCCCGATTACCAATACCGACTCGTCTTCATAATAGTGTGGAGGAACCTCTAGATTCGAGGGTGCCGGAACTCCCGCATAGACTCTACCCGCCATATCAAACTTTGATCCGTGACACGGGCAGAAAAAACCCCCTATCCAGTCTTGATCAAATTGCTCTGGCTGAATCTTAGGTCTGAATTTAGGCGCACAGGACAAATGAGTGCACAGACCAACCAGAACAAGTATCTCCGGTTTTATTGACCTTGTCCCATTCTTAGCATATTCCGGTTGCTGGATTCTTTCAGAATTGGGGTCAGCTAACCGATCATTCCTAGAGTTCAAGCGTTCAAGCAGATCTGGCGAACGCTTAATTACAAAAATGGGTTTGTCTCGCCATGCAGGGATCGGGCCCAGCATTTCTCCCTCAACGAGCTTGCTGATATCAATTTTAACGGGAGCACCGGCCGCTAGGGCCTTAGCTCCGGGTTGCCAAGACCCTACAAAAGGAGTCGCAAGACCCGCTACTCCAGCTGTGCCAACAACCGCAGTTGCTCCTAAAAGAAATTTTCGCCTACCACCGTCTAAATTCTTTTCTTCCAAATTGGACTATTCCTTCCATCATTTTCTAGAATAACGCCGGACATCATTTTAACACATTGGACCGGAGAAACATGAAAAACGGGGGAGCGGGCGCTCTTTTTTCTCAGCGTAAAATGTTTGTCTAATAAAATTTTTCTTATCGTTTGGAGAATTGGGGCTTTTTTCTCGCCTTCCTTAAGCCAACTTTCTTTCTTTCTACAGATCGCGCGTCTCTAGTCACGAATCCAGCCCCTCTTAATGCGGGTCGAAGAGTCTCGTCATATTGAATCAATGCCCTAGTTATTCCGTGCCTAATCGCTCCAGCTTGTCCAAAACCACCCCCGCCAGTAACCGTAACATTGAAGTCGAATTTAGACGAAGCGTCAACGACCTCGAGTGGTTGTCTTACTATCATCCTAGCTGTTTCGCGACCGAAATATTCGTCTAGTTCCTTTCGGTTGACCTTTATCTTCCCAGTTCCAGGAACCATGAACACCCTAGCTTTTGCAGATTTTCTGCGTCCTGTCCCATAATTTTGATTCATAATATTGCTTCTTCGATTTACAATTCTAACGGGGTTGGCCGTTGGGCATCGTGGGGATGAGAAGTTCCCGCATAAACTTTAAGCTTTAACAACATCGCACGACCTAACTTATTCTTTGGCATCATGCCTTTTACCGAGTTCTCAAGGATTTTCTCGGGAGATCTTTCCCTCATTTTTCCAAGAGAAATCGATTTTATCCCACCCGGAAAGCCAGTGTGGTGGTAATAGATCTTATCAGTTTCCTTCTTTCCAGTGACGTGGATCTTATCCGCGTTGATCACAACTATATAGTCCCCAGTATCAACATGAGGAGTGAATTCTGGCTTATGTTTGCCTCTCAATCTGTTTGCAATTTGAGTGCTAAGACGACCTAGCGTCTTGCTTTCGGCATCCACGAGGTACCAATCGTGGCACGCGCTCTCTTTACTGACGCTCTGAGTTTTCATAGTTGTCTTCCGAAGATCCTTTGACCTCTCTGGCCAAGAAATCTAATTGCTTTGAGGCTGTGGAGGCGAATTCTACCTAACGCGATCTATCTATGCAACTGGCGTGAAAAAGTTCAAGTCCCCAAAAATTGTACGGTTGTTTGAAAAATCTCTTTAGGTCAAGTGTTGATTTTTTAGGTATTCGACGGATTGCATTTCTGTTAACCGACTCACGGTTCTTTGGAACTCAAAAAGCAGAATTTCACCTAAATAGAGTGAATCTACTCGAGCTTCTGCAGAAATTATTAATTTTACATTGTTGTCGTAGAACTCGTCCACCAGACTTATGAATCTTCTTGCTTGATCTTCCTTGTCCGACCGAAGAAAAGGGACATTACTTAATATGATTGTCTGATACATCTTTCCCAGTTTGACATAATCACTAGAGCTTCTTGGTCCCCCACACAATTCAGAAAAATCGAACCAGGCAATGTCTATGCTGGTTTTTTTCGCCCGAATCTTTCGCCCCTCAATTACTAACTGGGGTCGATCCATTTTTTTTCCATTACATATGCTTTGGAAGATTCGTTCTAGTGCTCCTTCGCTGCTATCTCCCAAAGGGTAATGATAAACTCCAGCACTTTTGAGGTCTCTGAAACGATAATCTGGTCCAGCAGCTAATTCATGGACATGAGTATGTTTCTCTATCAATGCTATGGCGGGGAGAAACTTGGCGCGTTGCAAACCGTTCTCATAAAGTCGATGCGGGGGAACATTAGAAGTGGCTACAAAGGTCATTCCTATGCTAAACATCTCTTGCAATAAACCATCGAGCAACATAGCGTCTCCAATATCCGAGACGTAAAATTCATCAAAACAAAGAACGGAGGCTTCTCTTTGAAACTTTTCAGCAACCAACTTTAGAGGATTTGGTCTTCCCTGAAATTCTGAAAGAGCCAAATGGACTGAAATCATGAACCTGTGGAAATGCAAACGAGTTTTTCTCTTTAAAGGCAAGGAGTCGAAGAATAAATCCATTAAAAAAGTTTTGCCTCTGCCCACACCACCCCATAAGTAGAGCCCTTTTTGCAAATTTTTATCTCTTTTTTTTTTAAAAATCCTAGCTAGCAGGTTTGTTTCGTTACGATCGCTATACAAAAGAGATTCAAAAAGGGATTGCAAAAGAAGAACCGCTTTCATCTGCTCAGCATCAGGATTCATGACGCCGTCTTGGACATTTTTTTTATAAATTTCCAGCGGCTCCATCAAAATTTTTACTCCTCTGATCTAAGAGTTGCTGACTTAGAATGTGAAAAGAGCCCTTCTTCTAAAGCGATAATAGATGCAGTCTTATTCAAACTCTTGGAACCTTCTTCAGAGCACTCAATCATTGATGTGCGAGTCTGAAAATCATAGACTCCTAATGGTGAAGAGAACCTTGCAGTTCCACTTGTAGGCAAAACATGACTGGGCCCAGCAGCATAATCTCCAACTGCTTCGGTTGTACTCGCACCGACGAATACAGCTCCAGCGTTTTCTACATTTTTAGCGAACGCCGCAGCATCTTTGATCGACAGCTGAAGATGCTCGGGTGACAGAAGGTTCACTACTTTTAGAGCCTCTTCCAAATCTCGAACTTTTATTAATGCTCCGCGATCTTTGAGAGCGTCTTCAATTATGCCTCTTCTCTGTTCGTCTTTAATTTTCTCTTCGATAGTTTGTCGCACATTATCGATAACATTCTGGCTAGCAGAAATAACAATCGCCTGCGCCAGCTCATCGTGCTCAGCTTGGGCAAACATATCTTGAACTACCCATAATGGATCTACAGTATGATCGGCAACGATAACCACCTCAGAAGGACCTGCTATCATGTCGATCCCCACTCTCCCAAAAAGCTTTTCCTTCGCCTTTGCTACGTATAAATTTCCGGGCCCCACTATTTTATCAACTTTTGGCACTAAGTTAGTTCCAAAGGCCAGAGCAGCAATGGCTTGAGCACCTCCGATTGAAAAAACTCTATCGACTCCACATAAATGGGCTGCAGCGAGAACCGTTTTGTTACAAACACCTCTTGGAGCGGGGACGCAAACAATTATCTCTCTAACGCCAGCTACTCGGGCCGGGATTGCCGTCATGATAACCGTTGACGGATACGCTGCTTTACCGCCGGGCACATAAATTCCTACGCGCTCCATTCCTCGAACAAGTTGACCTAGAACATTCCCTTGATCATCTTCATAAGACCAATTGAGGCCAGAACCACATGCCTCAAGCTGTCTTTCATGATAAAACCAAACTCGGTCATGGGCGATCTGAAGGGCCTTCTTAATCTTTGCGTCCAAACCAAGGTAGGCGCCTTCAAGCGTTTTTTTTTCGATTATCAGAGAGTCAACTGACACTTCAACTCGTTGATCGAAAAGGTTGGTGTACTCTAAGAGCTTTTCATCCCCGGCCCTTTTGATATCAGCAATTATCTTACTTACCGATGCCGAGATATTTTCAGTATTTTCTCCGGAGAAAACACCCAAGGACAAGATTTCCTCGTAGAAATTTTTTTTTTTCGAATCTAAAAAATTAATCATAACGAAGATCCAATTTCATTTATGAGATTTTTGATATCGTCAAATTTGGTCTTATACGATGATTCATTGACAATAAGTTTAGTACTGATCTTAATTATTTCCTCAATAGGAACTAAACCATTAGCCCTCAGAGTCTCGCCAGTTTCCACTATATCTACTATTCTATGAGCCAAACCCATTACCGGAGCCAGTTCCATTGCGCCAAAAAGCTTTATTATCTCAACTTGCTGACCTTTCATCGCATAATAGCGTTTAGCCGTATTAGTGAACTTGGTAGCTATTTTGAGACGCCCTGCATACGCTGATTCATTTTCAGGACCGGCGACCATCAGCCTACACTTCCCAATTCCTAGATCTAGTGGTTCATAAAAACCGTCGCCCTTCTGTTCGATAAGTATATCTTTTCCAACCATTCCGATATCAGCAGTTCCATGCCGGACATAAGTCACAACATCCGAACCCCTCAAAACTAAAATCGATATATCAGCGCGATTAGTTTCAAAAACTAATTTTCTTGATTTTATCGGGTCCTTTCTAGGCATTATCTTGATCCGCTCTAGCAGGTCCAATTCTTGTTGGAGCAACCTTCCTTTTGAAAGAGCTATGAGCAACTTTGATTTCATCTTGTTTTAGGCGCTAGTCTTTTGATGCGAGCTCCAAGCCTTTGAAGCTTTTCCTCGACCTGCTCATATCCTCTATCGATGTGATAGATACGGTCAATTACAGTTTGTCCTTCTGCGACAAGACCGGCTATTACCAGAGAGACGGATGCTCGCAAATCATTTGCCATTACGGGCGCTCCTCGAAGAGAAGGCACTCCCATAGTAATCGCGCTCGTGTTATTCGCCTCTAGTTTAACTCTAGCTCCCATTCGACTCATCTCATGCACGTGCATGAATCTATTCTCGAAAACAGTCTCTGTAATCCTGCCTGACCCCTCTGCAACACAATTCATTGCCATAATTTGTGCTTGAAGATCCGTGGGGTAATCTGGATACGGCGCAGTTGTAAGACTCACCGCCTTGGGCCTACTTCCACGCATATCTAACTCGATAGAATCGGCTTTAACTGTTATCGAAGCGCCCGCCTCTCGCAATTTATCTAAAACAGCCTCTAAATGGCCTGGGTTGACGTTTTTTATTTTTATACTTCCACCTGTAGCGGCGGCAGCTATCAAGTAGGTCCCTGCTTCTACCCTGTCAGGGATCACCGTGTGGGAACAACTCCCCATAGATTTGACACCCACTACATTTATGACGTCTTTACCAGCGCCACTAACCTTTGCGCCCATTTTGTTCAAAAAATTTGCTAGATCTACAATCTCAGGTTCACGTGCACAATTCTCCAAAGTTGTTTTTCCATCTGCTAAACAGGCTGTCATCATTAGATGCTCAGTGCCACCCACTGTCTTAAAATCAAATACAATTTTCCCACCCTTTAACCCTTTGGGAGCTGATGCTCTGACATAACCGTCAGACATGTCGATTTTTGCACCCAAAGCCTCTAGTCCTCGGAGGTGCTGATCAACCGGGCGCGATCCAATTGCACAACCACCCGGCAAAGAAACTTCCGCCTGACCGTAGTGAGCTAAGAGCGGGCCCAGCACATTAAACGAAGCTCGCATGGTTTTCACCAACTCGTATGGCGCTTTAAACCTTTTGATCGTATTAGCGTGAATCTCGATATTCATTTTTTCATCTATAACAACCTCAACGCCAAGAGAAACTAGGAGTTCTATCATTGTAGTGATATCTTTGAGATGAGGCACATTACTAATTGTCACTGGTTCATCGGCTAATAAAGCTGCTGCAAACATCTTCAAAGCCGAATTCTTTGCTCCAGAGGCTCTCAATTCACCGGACAACACCGTACCCCCATCGATTAAAAGACGCTCCATAGCTCTATTTCTCTTCCTCATCTGGACTAGTCGCACTTATACTAACGGCGTGGACCTCTCCCGTTTTGATTCGATGTTTGATGACGGCATAAATCATCTGTTGTCGCTTCACTTTAGAAATATTTTTAAACTGCTCAGCCTTTATATTTAACTCCAGCAAATTTCCTTCGCTAAATACGACAACTTCAGAGTTAGGGAACGCACGCCGAAGCTCATCCTCTATAGATTCTATATTCATATTCTGCGTCGAAAGTTAAAAACAAAACGATAAGAGATTCTAACATGCTGGACCATGTTCCTAAAATTTAAACCCCTAACTCCTCACTCAATCCTGCTAACCTAGCCATTTCATGCACCTTTGTAGAACAACATTTAAAAGTCACGGCGGCACTCAGCTCCCTCTCTTGTCTTCTTAGGAAAATCAACAGGGGCAATATTGCAGACCCTTTTGAATCAAGCGAGTCGAATGATATCGAAACCACATCATTTACTTTCAATTTAGTCTTAAGACTTCTACAAAAATCCGGGAGGTTGTCTAGATTGACCTCTCCTGCTAAAAAGATGTTTTCTCCTTGTCTATTAACCATCTTCATCAGAGACCTTCCATTCTTTTATAACTCGATCGAGATCTCCCTTATGAAGCCGAAAACTAGAATTAAACTGCGAGCGAAATTGCAACCCTAAGTTAATACCGTTGACTACAAGATTTCGAAGATACCAACGTTCCTCAATCAACCTGAGAGAATATATAATCGGATATGTACTACCGGAGGAAGATTTAACTTCCACGAGCACTTTTGCCCGGTTGGTTTTTTCAATCTCAGCGGATTTGACCGTAACGCTGTCACTGTCAAACTCGAGAAGAGCCTTGCTATAAGTTCGCGCTAGGGACATCTTAAATTTCTCTGCAAAGCTAGCCCTTTGACCTTCGGAAGCCAAACGATAGTACTTTGCCATAACTCCCTTAGCAAACCCTTCAAAATCAGTATTCGCTTCAAGATTTTTAGTAACCATCTCATGAAACTTCTCAGGATTTGTAACAAGAAGGGCTTCATTTTTTTTCGCAAATTCAAATAATTGCTCTGTCGCAAGCCGAACGGCATTCGCTGGTGAAATTTTCGGTTCGCCCGCTAAAAGCTGAAAAGCTTGGGTGGAGACAAATACTAGGAATAAGACCGCCTTATGTGTTTTCATCTTAAAATTGCTCTATAAGAAATTTTCCTATCAATTCTTCTAGAATGACTGCTGATTGGGTATCAAAGATCTCATCCCCTCCAGACAAAGTCTGATCCTCCGCGCCTAAACTGATGCTTATGTATTTTGATCCTAAAAGACCCTCCGTGAGAATGGATGCGGTAGAATCGCTAGGTATGCTGGATATAGAAGAGTCAATTTCTAAAGTTACTTTTGCATTCATAGTTTCTTGATCATATTCGATTGCTAATACCTGACCTATTTCTACTCCAGAGATAGCTACTTTAGACCTTACAGTCAAACCTCCGACTTGTTCAAAATGAGAATATAAAAGGTATCGATCATTAGATTTACCCAAGCTAAAGCCACTAACTTTTACAGCTAAAAACCCTAAACATAAAAGCGAAAGAAGCAAAAACACTCCAACTAGAACCTCAATTTTCAATGACTGCACATGCCACTCCTATAGTTCAAACATCATTAAAGTGAGAAAAAAATCTAAGACTAAAATCCAGACACTAGAGAACACCACGGTGTTTGTGGTTGCTTTCGATAATCCCTCACTCGTCGGGAGAGAATCATACCCTTGATAAAGGGATATCCAGATCACCACAAAACCAAAAACTATCGATTTGATAATTCCTTTCATAACATGATCAAAAAAATCTACCCCCTGTTCCATAACAGACCAAAAGGATCCACTGTAAACTCCCAGCCAGTCAACGGCAACAAGAGAGCCGGCCCAAATCCCAACAACACTAAACATCAAAGCCAATAGGGGTAAAACGATAAAACCTCCCCAAAACCGAGGCGCGATAATACGTGAAATAGGATCTACTCCAATCATTTCCATACTTGCTAGTTGCTCAGTTGCTTTCATGAGACCTATTTCTGCAGTTACCGCGGACCCTGCCCGCCCTGCAAAAAGGAGCGCAGAAACTACCGGACCTATTTCCATAACTAAAACAAGAGCGACGCCTAAACCCAACGCTGATTCAGACCCCACTCTAACAAGTTGGGTATATCCCTGAAGAGCCAGCACCGCACCGATAGCAAAACCGGAACAAACGATGATCAAAATTGATAACACTCCCAGCTGATAAATTTGACCAATGATAAGTGGGATATTCCGATGATCTGGTCTTCTAATTAGCGCAGACGAAAGCAGTCTTAACGCGCGACCCATGGAAGATAGCATTTCAAAGCCAAACCTTCCGATACGCCTTAGAGCATGAATTAACAATTAATCGTCCCTCTTAATTATGGTTCTCTTGGTGTTTTTCACTCCGATCAAGCTATCCAAATATTCCGGCGCAGGGTAATGAAAAGGAACTGGTCCATCTGGAAGTCCGTTTAGAAATTGCTTCAATCTTGGAGAATCATCTTTTTTTAGGTCTTGCGGGGAGCCTTGCCCTATTATCTCGCCTTCCGATAACACATAAAGAAGATTAGAAATCCTTGCAGTTTCTTCAATATCGTGTGAAACGATTACGTTTGTGCATTCATAAACTGACCCAACATCCTTAATCAAGTTTGAAATGACGCCCAAAGCAATAGGATCTAAACCTGTAAAAGGTTCATCATACATAATAAGCTTCGGATCTAAGGCCATCGCTCTTGCTAACGCTACTCGGCGTTGCATACCACCCGATAATTCTCTAGGAAAGAGATGCGCCGCGCCTCTTAATCCAACAGAGTTTAATTTTATCAAAACGAGATATCTAATCATTTCCCCATTTAACCTAGTGTGCTCTTTTAATGGAAAAGCAACATTTTCAAAAACCGTTAAATCCGAAAATAAGGCTCCGCTTTGAAACAACATTCCCAAACATTTTCTAAGCTCGAACAACTCGGCTCTCTTTATTTTGTTTATATCCTTGCCCTCGACAAGAATCGTCCCGTTATCAGGTTGGATCTGGCCTCCCATAAGCCTAAGCAAAGTCGTTTTCCCAGTCCCACTTGGCCCCATGATTCCTACGGTCTGGCCTGCCGGCACCTCAAAAGAAAGATTCTTAAAGATCTCTTTTTTGCCAAAATTGTAAGAGACATTATCGAAGACAATCGAATTTCTTGTCATTTTTTTAACCCCCAACTTTTGAAATCAAAAGATCGGTGTACAGTTTATCAAGGACTTAACCAAAGCGAAGATAAAGGTTTTTCTAATTACTTCTGTTTCGTAGCAAAAAGAAAAGAAGTCAACAATACTTCTTTTACATGGCATACTCAAAATTGGATATCAAAAAATTGGGGTTCTACTATCAGAAAATTTCTTGTCGCAGCTGGGCTATTAGCTTTGATATCTCTGGGCGCACGCTTTTCGGTGGAGAACCCGTCAATTGTAGATAAAAAAAAGGAGTCATCTTCTAATTTCTATATGAGCAACGCCAACTTAAAGACCTACGACAATCAAGGCAAATGGTTACAAGACCTTACTGCAAAGCGGTTTGTCCATCTGCAAAGCACAGGCGAAACTTATCTAACAGAACCCGCTCTGACTCTAGCAAATAACCAGGAAGATTTTTCCTGGAAGATTAAAGCAAAAAAAGGGAGAATCAGATCGAACATTAAAGGAAAACAAGAGCTTGTTGAATTTTGGGACAGTGTGACTGCCGCAAAATTGAATATGGAGGGCAAGTTCACTAGCCTTAACACTGAGAAGCTGATCGTTTACCCAAGTAGAAATTATCTGGAGACTTCTAGTCCAGTGTTCATTGACAATGAAATCGGAAGAACATCATCAGTGGGCTTGCAAGCCTTTTTAAACGACGGCATTTACAAGTTTTTCTCATCAGGCGAAACCCGCGTCTCTACTATTTTACTTCAATGATGTTACACAAGCTAATTACTGAGGATCGAGTGTTTAAGTATCTTTTTTTTGGCTTACTCTTTCCCTTACATGGAAATGGTCTGGAATCCGATCAGAAGCAACCAATAAGGATCCAAGCAGATAAAGCAATAATAACAGATAAAGAAGGGTTATCTGTTTATGAAGGAAACGTCATAATCGTGCAAGGAACACTACAAATAAATGCGGAAATTGTTGAGATAAAGAGCCAAGACAGAACAATTCTTGAGGTCCGAGCAAGTAGCGATGGAGAGTCGAAAAATTTAGCTAAATTCAAGCAAACGCTCAGCAACGAGGGAGAGGAAATATTCGCCGAAGCAAAAAAAATAAACTATCTGGTGCAAGAGAGTCGATTACTATTGAATGGGCAAGCAAAATTGGAGCAGAGAAAAGATGTTTTTTCAGGGGAAGTGCTTTTCTATGATATAGCCAAGGGATTAGTGAACCTTGAATCGGGCTCGTCACAAGAAAGAGTCAACATGACTATTTCTCCTAAAGAAAGCGACTGAAGATGGCTATCATCAGAGCAAAAAATTTAGCAAAAAATTATGGGGAGACCGCAGCCGTCAAAGATATTTCCCTAACTGTTTCTAGCGGCGAGGTAGTGGGATTGCTTGGTCCGAATGGTGCTGGGAAGACAACCTGCTTTTACATGATCATGGGCTCTATAAGACAAGATCATGGAGAAATCCTGTTAGACAACCAAAATATTTCTAATCAGCCTGTTCATTCCAGAGGAAGAATTGGGATCGGGTATTTACCACAAGAACCCTCGATTTTTAGAAAACTTAGCGCTTTAGAGAACATTCTTTCAGTCGTTGAACGAAGAAAGGATCTAAAAAAAAACGAAGCAAAAAAAAAGGCTCAGCAGCTAATCGAAGATTTCAAATTAGAAAGGGTAAAAAAAAATCTTGGGGCCTCTCTATCAGGTGGCGAGAGGCGTCGAGTCGAAATTGCTAGAGCTCTGGCCAACGATCCAAAATTTATTCTGCTTGACGAGCCTTTCGCGGGCGTAGACCCTATTTCAGTTGAAGAAATAAAACAAATAATAGCGTCCCTAGCGAAGAGAAGAATAGGAATGCTCATAACAGACCATAATGTAAGAGAAACTTTAGACATTTGCGATAAAGCCTACATTGTAAACGAAGGAAAGATAATTGCTCAAGGCGAGCCAAGCGCTATACTAGAAGATAAGGAAGTGCAAAAAGTATACTTAGGACGTAATTTTAGGATGTAAGCAAAATTGGCTTTAAAACCTTCGTTATCTCTAAGACTTGGGCAACAGCTCCGAATGACCCCGCAGCTGCAGCAAGCTATTCGTCTCCTTCAGCTCTCGAGCGGAGAATTAGAGCTTGAAATTCAAGAGGCACTTGACTCCAATTTCATGCTAGAAAGCACGGAATCAGAGGAGGATAGCACTGGTCCATTAGCTGACGAATCCGAGCAAAGCTCGGCTAATGAAGCTGACGCTACTTTGAGCAAGGACAATCTAGAGGAATACAACGACAAAGATACTAGCGACGACGGTTCCTCGGAAGATCTCCCAGAAGATTTCCCCATAGACACGACTTGGGATGACTATTATTCAGAAAATAGCGGCGCAAGCACCAGGTCTCTCACAAATGAAGATGAGAACTATTTAGAAACTCTGAATTCCACCACGGAGACGATTCAATCGCACATGCTTGAACAGATAAATTTATTGAATTTAACCGAACAAGACAGATTCATCGCTATTTCCCTAATAGATGCAACCAACGATGATGGAATGCTGTCAACAAACTTAGAGGAATTAGTAGAGATATTTCCTCAAGATTGGAATATTGAAATCGAGGAGATCGAGGCAGTCCTCCACCTCATTCAACAACTTGATCCTATAGGAATGGGCTCAAGGGATCTAAAAGAATATTTGTTCCTTCAATTGTGCGACTTGCCAACCGAAACTCCATGCTTGAAAGTAGCAAAAAGTTTGGTGGAGAATTATCTTCCCTTATTAGGCAGCAGAGACTATAACCGTCTCACAAAAAAGCTGAGAGCAAGCGATGACGACTTGAAAACGGCCATAGCGCTGATCAAAACGCTTAACCCGAGACCTGCGAGCAAATTAAACCTAGGCAAAGTAGAGTATGTTGAACCGGACGTTTTAGTAGTCAAAAAAAATTCGATCTGGAGAGTAGAACTGAACTCAAAGGCGACACCTCGAATTCAGGTAAACAGTAAATACGCCGCGCTTATAACAAAAGAAAAGACATCGAAAGACGTCTCGCAAATGAAAAGTCAGTTGCAAGAAGCACGTTGGTTTATAAAATCGCTCCAGCAGCGAAACGATACTCTTTTGAAAGTTGCAAAAAAAATTGTAGAGCGCCAAACAGATTTTCTCGAGCATGGCCCAAGCGCAATGAAACCACTTGTACTGAATGATATTTCAAAAGAAGTTGATCTACATGAGTCAACAGTTAGTAGGGTGACCACACAAAAGTACATGCTTACACCTAAAGGAGTTTTTGAATTAAAGTATTTCTTCTCTTCTCACGTTACGAATAATTTAGGAGGAGATGTTTCATCTACAGCGATTAAGGAGGTAATCAAGCAACTGGTGGCAGATGAAAACCCACAGAAACCTCTAAGCGACAGCAAGCTGTGTAGCCTGCTTGCCCAAAAAAACATAACGGTAGCAAGAAGAACGATTGCCAAGTATCGAGACATCCTCCAAATACCTCCATCAAACGAAAGAAAACAGCTCATCTAGAAGATCGTCTTACTCCGACTTGTCAATATTTTTGTTGAACAATCTATGTTCTTCAATTCGGTTTTTTCGATCAGAAAGGGAAACAGAGAAGAAGAAGTCAACATTTTCAAATTATAATGGTTACTTGAACGGCATTAGGGATAAACTTATCTATCTCTACTTTTAGATTTTGTACAAGCGAGTGAATGGGAAAATGTTGTCTTTGATAATCATAAGCGGGAGATCCGGATCAGGAAAAAGCACTTCGCTGAATGTCCTCGAGGATTCTGGATATTACTGCATAGACAATCTGCCAGTCACGCTGCTTACTCCCCTTATAAAAAAATTGAACGAAGACGCGAAAATAGAAAAAGCTGCCGTGAGCATAGATGCGAGGAATATACCGAAAGATCTAGCATTGTTCCCCTCTTTTTGGCATCAGTTGAAAAAAAACAGGTTATCTCCATTGATCATTTTTTTTAGATTCGACCAGCGAAACCTTAGTAAAAAGATTTAGCGAAACTAGACGCAAACATCCTCTATCTAATAAAGAGAGAGACCTTAAGGAGGCTCTAGATTTAGAAAGTTCTTTACTTGATCCGATATCTGAGTTGGCTGCTCTCACTATAGATACAACGAATTTGACTGCTCACGACCTGCGAAACTCAATCAAAGCAAAAGTCAGGGAGGGTAATGTTACTTTTGCTCTCTCTTTCCAGTCTTTTGCTTATAAAAGAGGGGTTCCTTTAGATGCGGATCTAGTTTTTGACGTTCGCTGTCTCCCTAATCCTCACTGGGAAAGCAATCTTCGTGAGCTTTCAGGTCTTGATCGAGAGGTCGAAGCCTATTTAAAGAAACAACCTCTTTTTAACGAGGTGTGTGAGGACATTTCAAATTTTCTTAATCGTTGGATTCCAAGATTTCTGGATGCAAACAGAAGTTATTTGACTGTGGCGGTAGGTTGCACAGGTGGTCAGCATCGTTCGGTTCTCGTTTCTAGTGTCTTGTTCGAGAGTTTTAAAGAAAAGTATGACAATGTTCAGCTCAGACACCGAGAACTTGTCATAGATGATTAAGCTTGTTAATTAGTTTGATCCTATTGATTTTTTTTAAAAACAAAAGCCAAAATCTTGCGAACTTAGTTTGAAAGGAGCGCTTTTTCCAATGGATCAAAGAAATGAAGAATATGGAAGGCCGAGCAAATCGCAAAGAAAAAGAGAAATGTCTGAGCTGTTATCCACTGTGAAAGAGTTAGAGTTACTATCTTTGAAAGAACTAGAGACATCAATAGATCAAGAATTAAAACAAAAAATTTTAGAGCTCCAGAGAATCAATAAAGGAAGCGCAAAAAAAAGACAGCGACAGCACATTGTAAAATTCCTCTCTAAACAAGATAAATCTTTTGCAAGGGAGGATCTTGATAAACTTAAAACTTCAAAGATGACGAAAAATCAAAAGTTCCATGAGATTGAGACGCTACGTGAGAGGCTCTTAATCAAACAAGAAAAAGCATTCGAATATCTGAAAGAGAGCTATCCAAGTATCGATATGAAAAAAATAAAGAGTCTAATAGATCTGGCTCAGCAAGAAGACAAACATGGAAATCGGACCCACTATAAAGAACTATTCAAGGTTCTTAGGCGGGCTCAACAATCTGTTTTATGAATTCAATTCGATTATTTAAAGTAGACCGCGATTAATTACTTCCATCGCGAACGTCGTCATTAAAAATAGATATGAATTCAAAATCTGGACTATCAAGAGGCCCTGAGATTTTATACTTTGCACTACTTAATTGATCAAACCGATCTTCAAAAAGAAATTTTTGCGTTGCAAGCACACCCGCCATAGAGAGTGGGCCCCCAAGTACTAAGCCAGCCCACGGAAATGTATTTCCTACTGGCAATGTCACTATTAAATCAGTATCCACTAGATCTCGCTCCCAATCTATGGACCCCCCAAATTTAAACTTTCCACCTGATGCTCGAACGATTAAGGGCTCTTCTATAGAGACTTTACCCTTCTCTAATATGATCGTTCCCTTAAGATCCGTAAAATTAAATCCTTGATCACTTTCGTCCGCATCCTCTTTTCCTAAAACCCTGCGAAATAATGATGGGACATGAAAGGAACTAAGAAATTTTAATACAGGTTGATCCTGCTCCTGGACAAACCGTCCGCTTCCATTCTGGAATATCATTTGCCCCTCTATAATTTTCGGATCAATGTCCGTAGGATTTCCTTTCCATGAAAGTTCCGCACTGGCTGCTAGTTCACCGCGTTGCAAAGCAGAAGTAAAATTCAAAAGACCCTCCGTTTCCGTTATATCGGAAATCTTAATATTCCCCTTGAAACTTGAGGTTTGTTTTTCCATCTCGCTGTTCCACGAAACAGTAGAATTATCAATAGACAGAGGCCCAACAATTGCGCTGAGCTGGGTTAATTCACTCTGGTAATTGCTTTTAGAATATAAAAAGGAAACATCCTTAAATTCGTTTTCCGATATGCTTATTAGGTCGCCCGAGAAGCTGTATCTAGAAATAATCGATTGTTTATCATCCCTGGAAAGAAAGTGGTTATTCGCCGGGATTGAATCCAGGACTAATTTATCTAAATGAATAGCGATTGGTTTAGATTTTTTATCCGAAAACTCCAATTGGCCAATCAATCTCTGGTTCTCAAAATGGCTAATCCAGGAATCAAGACTACGAGTGATACCAATTTTGGTATTTGCAAAGGAGATTCCTCCAACAACTAGGTTCTCTGCATTTATATTTGCCCCACCAAACCTAATACTATAGTCAAAAAAATTTTCCGGAGTGCCGAATTCTGGGAAATCAGATAAAGTCGATATCCATCTATCAATATTAAGATTTTTTAAATTACCTTTGATTTCCAAGGGCAGGTCTGCATTTAGAGTTTCATAGCCCTCGCTAAGCTCCACTTGTCCTCCAACGACGCGTCCTTCTTTAAACTTTAATTTTGCCCTGAAAGCGTCGCCAAAAATCAGATCTGTAACAGCCTCGGATCCTTTCAGAATTTTTCTATATTTAAAGATTGTTTCTAAGCTTGACTCTGATTTGTCAAAAGGTTGAGGGAGATATGATTTGAGGCCAACCAAATTTGAGAGAAATTCTATTTTGATGTCTCCACTTTTTTCATCTAGAGGGAAATATAGATCCAAATCGTAATTTAAATCTCCCGAAGTCTTGTGCAAAAGAGGCTGGCCAGTCCACTCGTAAGCATCATCGCTCCTAACCGACCCTTCCGTATTGAGCAAGACAACCCTTGACCCGCCAAAATTATCCGTCCTAGCAGACCCTTTTATAGAACGATTAAAAAGCTTTGCTTTCAAATTTTCCGCATAAAAACCAAATTCATTATTGAAATTAAGAATCCCACTAAGATCAGAAAAATCAAGATCTAAATCTTCTATCGATAAAAGGTTGTCAGAGAGTTCGATCTCAGTTTCCACTTTTACTTCCCTAGAGTTAACGTCCATAGGGATTACTAGATCAGTTCTCGAGACAATCTTTCCTTGTCCTTTCCAAGTCGAAGTAAAATTTCTGGTGTACAAATTCAGCGGCGTATCCCTTAATAACTGAATCCCATCATTTAAAGGACCATCTGAGAGGATACTCACCTGGATCTCCTTTATTCTATTTCTTCTATTCAAAGGCAACAGCAACGAAACTTTTTCTAACTCGGTGTTGTATAAAACCCCTTTCGCATCGTCCATAGATACAGAATAACTATTCGCATTAACGGTTCCGATTGCGTTTTTCACTCGAGGCCAATTCTTTGCGTAATCTAAAGACAATTCGTCGAAAGAAAGAAAGACATCATGCGATTTCCTGATTCCCGGCGAGTTTTCACCAAACGCGCCGTGCACCGTTATCCCTATTTGTTTCCCGCGACCCGACAAGTTGGTATTTTTGAGCCATTCTCTAAGACCTTGTGTTGATTTCTTAGGAATATACTTTATGCTTTTCTCAAGATTGCCTCCTACAACACCAACTACCAACCCCCAGTTTTTTAATGCATCATTATCATTTAGGGTAAGAGAAAACTTACCATTGGCATTTGTATTACCATCTCTCAGATTTAGCAGTCCGCTGCGCACCTTTATATTTTCACCATCGATTTCGTAAGCAAGCCTTCCCCTCCCCCCAGAAAATCTCCAAACATCAGGAAAAACCTCAACGAGATCAACCGAAAAATCTTCATTGTAAAAATCGAGGTACCCCAGGGTCTTCTCGAAATTCAGAAATCCGTTAAACCCCTTTATTTCCGGTAAACTTGGAGATTTATCTAAACTAACTTCTGAAAAATTTGCGACCACTCTAGTTAAAGATGAATTTCTATCTGCAAGGATGACTAAGTCTCTTATCTGGCCTTTCATTTTTAGACTATCGAGAATGTTCCTCGTTTTCGGAGGAATTACTGTAAAGCTTTTAAAGATATCTGCTCCTATCAAAAGATCTTCTAGGGAAGCTGATGGCAGAAAAAGAGCAACAGATTCTCGATCGTAATTTCTATCCAATAAAAGTTCTATATCTGAAATCTCAAAAACCTTCTCGGTGTTCTTAACAACTATATTTTCTATTTTTAACGAACCATTAGTTAAACTTTTTCCAACATATCGAGCACGCCCTGATATTTCTTCGAGCGATACGGAATTGGGGAAAACGGCGTCATTGATTTCTAGACTCGCCGAAATATCAAATTCATCATGTCTTCGGGAAAACCATAATTGAGAATTAATAGCGCCCCCGATAGGAATGAATCGATATTTCTCAATCAGATCCGAAAATGGCTCCACCTCTAATCCCACCAAGCCAAATTGCGCTGAAACAGAAAAAGATGGGGCATCATGATGGTCCGAAAAAGAACCTTTCAAATGTGTATCAGTCGAGGAGGATTTAATTCCCTCTGTCCATCTCTCAATGGTAAGAGGGAGAGAAAAATTCGACGTTCGTTCAGCCTCTTCCAGAATCCAAGGTCTGTCTAGCTGATTTTTTATTTTCCAAGAGTCTGAAGAACGATTCACTTCAAAGCTAACGTTATTCACCCTGAGATGATCAAGGGCCTTAAAAATATTTGAAAAATAGTTGTTGGGAAAGGGAGCAATTTTGTTTGATCCTAACGAAAACTCGGTGTTGGATGAAATTTCGTAATTAACCGATAATCCCTCTACCTCTGCTGTAGAGAACATTGGAGATCTCTCCAAAAGAGTTCCCAAGGAGTCGAAACGCAGATCGAGTCTATCTAAACTTACGACGGCTCCTGAGGTAAGCCTCGCTTTCCCTTTGTAAATAGTTATTTTCGGATCGTAATCTACCCAACCGCCGCGAACCTCATCAATGCTGACGAAAACAAGCCCATTCCCTAGCAAGATTTTTTCTAGAGCCTCACCATTTGAAATCATTCTGAGAAAATAAAACTTAAAAACAGTCAGATAGATAACGGGCAGCAATAGAAAAAACCACCCAAGAAACTTCAGAACATTGAGGGTGGTCCTCTTCTTTAAGAGCGAGATCATCTGCCACCGATTCGGTTAAGAGTTAAAGCGACTATCTCATAGCCATCGTTTTTAAAGCTTGGGTCCTCTTTTATTTCTATAGTGATATCAAGCGATAAAAAAAATTCTACAACTATTGAATTCAGTTCCTTATTCAATATTTTAGACAACAGAGAGGAAGCGTAAACAATACAAACTTTCTCTTTAAAGAAGCTTTGATTCCCCACTATCTCGCCAAAAATTTCAAAGCAAATAGCCTTCGATGTTTTTGTTTTACCTGTGCCGCTGCAGATCTCACAAGGCTCGAAAAAATTCGAGCCTTGGATTCGAGAAGTGTGACGACGAGAAAGAGCTAATAGACCTAAATCCGAAAGTTCAGAGATTATTCCTATTTTTCTATCTTTATTCTTCTCAATTTCAAAAAGGTTTCTGATTGCCTTTCGATGCTTTATCTCTTTCATATTAATAAAATCAATAGCAATCAAACCACCTATATTTTTAAGACGAAGCTGCTTTATTATTTCTGCAGAGGCTTCAAGGTTTACGGAAAAAGCCACTAATTCTGGATCCTCATGTACGGCGGAGGAGCGAGAGTTAACGTCGATTGTGGTCATAGCTTCAGTCTTTTCAATAACTATTTGTCCACCGCTTGTTAATTCAATTCTCGAATCAATTGCTGAACTCAGGATGTCATTAATTTTATGCTTGGTGTGAGAAATATTGCTAGGAGAAAGCTTCAAGCAATTGATTTGGTCGGGAACTCGCTCCGCTAAGAATCTTTTTAGCGAAGAAAAGGTTTTAGCGTCATTCACCCAAATTTTACTATTCCCAGCTTTCATAAAATCTCTTATGGTTCGAATAGGAAGTGATATGTTTTTTTTCAACAACCCTGGAAAATTAGATTTCTTCCGCTTTAAAGCTATTTTTTCCCATGTTTCCAACAAGATAACTGCTTCTTTGGATAACAAGTGCGGACGAGTCCCGTCGGAAGCAGATCGAAGAATAAAACCAGCATCTGAGAACTCACAGTTTTTTATTTTTTCCCTGATCTGAAGCGAAGAATTATAGTTTCTTGATTTTGCGCTAAAGAGTTCAATATTCTCGCTGGGACGAAACACTAAATACCTTCCTACCAAGCTTATTTCTTGAGTTACTCTTAGCGACTTCATATCGGATACATCACTAAGAACTTGCACAGGTATTCTATCGCCGACTCGGATTAGACTCTTCTCAAAATTGCGGTCTCGCCTATCGGTCCGCAAAGCTTGCGGAGCATCTGAAAGCTTTAAAAAAGCCTTTTTATGTATACCGATATTCAGGAACGCGGCTCCTAAGCTGGAAGAAATTGAATCCACTCGTCCTTCGTAAATATCTCCAGAAATATTGGCTTCATCCGACCATTCAACAAAAACGTTCTCTAGCACTCCGGACTCGAAAACATACGCTCTAGTTTCCCAAGGGAATACATTAAGTATAAGCTCTTGCATAGTTTGCCCATCAACTATTTAGGTAATTGTCTTTAAATATCTCAACGCCGAATTGACCCAACATGTCAGCAGTTTCTTTAAGTGGTAAGCCCACAACATTACTGTAGCTGCCTACAATTTTTTCAACCAAAACGGAGCCTGCTCCCTGAATTGCATAGGATCCAGCTTTGTCTTTTGATTCATCTAAAGACCAATACCAATTAATCATCTCATCAGTCAGTTCCCGAAAATAGACATCTGTTTGAACAGAAAAAATTTCTCGGTTCTTGTTAAGAACCATACATACTCCAGTATGCACTTTATGAACTTTTCCGGACAACTCTCTTAACATCAAAAAACCATCTTCCTTTGAGAAAGGCTTCCCAAATATTTTCTCATTCAAATTAATCACAGTATCGGCGGCTATTATCAGCCAGTCGTCCTCAACCTCAACAGATCTAGCTTTCTTTTCAGATATTCGCTCAACCAAATTTTTGGCATTTTCACTAACATTCCTTGACTCATCGACGAAAGTGGGAACGACCTTAAAGGGGAGACGAAGCTGCTCCAGCAAAGCCTTTCGGCGAGGAGAATTACTCGCTAGAACAATACTCCTTGGCTTCACTTTAATCTTAAGCTTCTTCTGAGTGATCTTAATAAAAGAAATACAAGAGGCCAGATTAAAGCACTCGAAAGGACGGACAGCAGGTTCCAAGGGGACCAAAAAGAGACATCAAAAATATACTCGAAAATAGAAGACAGCCCTTGGTGTAGAATCACCAATCCACCCACAAGAATTGCTTGCTGCCATACAGAGAACATACGTAGTCTTTGGTAAAATTTGAGAACAAAATACGAAATAATAACGAAGGTGCATCCAAATTGTCCTAGGAAATTGCCCACTAAAACATCCATGATAATTCCAGAAACCCAGGCGAGGATCACTCCCGCTCGGTGAGGAAGTGCGATAGTCCAATAGACAAGAGTCATAATGACCAAATCTGGCCGAAGAAAACCTATTTCTGCAGGAAGCCCCTCCGAGAATGGAATAATTTCCAAAATCATAGCAAAGAAAATAGTGAAGAAAATTGAGACGTTAGTAGCAATGTTCATCTTTAATCAGCGAAGCGGGAGACTTCTAATGGAGCTTGTCCATTTTCAGCGACGCTCACAGAATTTTCTGAAAAAACTAGCAGTAAATGTTGAGATCGATCTAACCCTGACTTCGGAGTTGCACTGACATCCACAAAAGGCCGCCCTTCAACATAATCAATAGCATTGATTATGCCAACGGGGTACCCCGCTGGGAATCTCTCTCCCAATCCAGATGATATAAGCAAATCTCCAACTCTAATATCGGCCGTAGGGTTGACGTGCAAGAGTTGCAACTTTTCTGACATCCCCATTCCTTGAAGCATTAATCTTAAATTATTTCTTAACACAGCCACCGGGACAAAGCTGTTTAAATCTGTGATCAACATTACTCTACTATATTGTTTGCTTACCTCTATTACTTGTCCAACTAAACCGATTGAATCGATCACTGTTTGTTTTTCAAACACCCCGTCTGTTTGTCCTTTATCAATTAGGATGTTTTGGCTTGCCGGATCAGGATCAATGCCGATAACTTCTGAAACAAGCACACTGTCTTGCGATTTCGCAGCAGAACCTAACAGTTCTCTTAAGCGATTGTTCTCCTCGATCAGGCTTGCCATTTTCTCCAGATCAGTGTCTAGGGAAAGAAGTCGAGATTCTAAATCTAGAATACGTTCGCTGAGATATTTCTTAGTAGAGAAAAAACTACTGGTCCGCTGGAAAGCATTATTTGGAAGATTTGCCGAGTAATGCACGACATAGAGGCCAGAAGACAAAAGCACTTTGGGTTTCTCTATGAGATTAGTGAAGCGATCTACAAAAACGAACAAGCAAGAGAGCAAAACCAAGAAAATGGTTTTACTTAATAAAGATCTTTCTTCATGAAAAAGAGCCTTGATACTTTTTTCCTGCCGTCGTTTTCAATAAGTAATCAAAATATTTTTAATCTTTGTAAATCTTAACCTCAACTTAGGCTATTGGATTTGTAAGATCTCTGCCTCGCCCATATCGTCCATGAGTTCGAGTGCTCTGCCACCCCCTCTAGCTACGCAAGTCAAGGGTTCCTCAGCCAGAATTACTGGCAAACCTGTTTCATGGGATAGGAGTCTATCAAGCTCTCTTAACAACGCTCCCCCGCCAGTCAAAACTAGGCCTGTTTCCGCTATATCAGAGGCTAATTCCGGAGGCGTTTGCTCTAATGCCCCCTTAACAGCCTGCACAATAAGAGAGAGAGGCTCCTGCAGCGCTTCAAGAATTTCATTGCTGTTCAGAGTAAAGCTCCTGGGCACACCTTCTGCGAGATTTCTTCCTCTCACATCGATTTCTCTAACTTCAGTGCATGGAAATGCCATACCAATTTCTTTTTTAATCCGCTCTGCAGTCGCGTCTCCAATAAGACTTCCCTGCGTTCTTCGAACATAGGTTGTAATCGCTTCGTCAAACCGATCGCCACCTACTCTCACAGACTGAGCATAAACAACACCATTCAGAGAAATGACCGCAATCTCGGTCGTTCCGCCTCCTATGTCCACTACCATCGTACCGACCGCTTCTTGAATCGGAAGTCCCGCTCCTAAAGCAGCGGCCATAGGTTCTTCAATTAACCTCACATCTCTAGCGCCTGCGCTGACGACAGACTCTCTTATAGCTCTGCGCTCTACCTCAGTTGATTGACACGGAACACAAACTAAAACTCTTGGGCTCGGGCGGATAAAACTATTTTCATGCACTTTTTTAATAAAATGTTGCAACATTCGTTCGGTTACTTGGAAATCCGCGATGACACCATCTTTCAGCGGCCTTATTGCAGTTATGTTTCCAGGAGTTCGTCCTAGCATCAATTTCGCGTCAATGCCTACAGCAGCAACGTTTTTTTGATTGTTGTTGTTCCTTATAGCAACTACAGAGGGTTCGTTTAAGACTATTCCTTGCTCTCTAACGTAGATTAAAGTGTTCGCAGTCCCAAGGTCTATGGACAAGTCGTTCGAAAACATTCCCCTTAACCGCTTAAACATTTTTGACCCTCTCTTCATTGATTTAAAATAGACTTTTGCCTCTTAGAACAAGCATTTTGAGGCTTAAGCCATACAATGTAATACCTTATTACAATTATAAAGTTATTTCCTGATTAAAACATAAGATTTTAATTTGAAGCGAAATAAGAATATTGATTAAATTTGCGGTTTCAAGACTGCTGCCTCTAGCTAAATTTGCGTAAATTAAAAAAGGCCATTAGCATTCGTTGTGTTATCTAATTTCTTGGGCAATTAAATAATGAAAGTAGACAAAGAAACTGTGAAAGAAATTGCGGAGCTCGCGAATTTTAGAATTGAAAAAAAAGACGAGAAAGACTTGATATTTGGTATGCAAAAAATTCTTGAAATGGCCTCTGCGCTTAACGAAGCTCAAACAAATGGTGTTACTCCTATGGCCAACCCCCACGATGCGAGCCAAACTCTCCGAGAGGATATATGTCGAGATGTCGAACAAAGAGACTCTTTTTTAGCTCTCGCGCCCCTCGCTGAAGATGGGTTTTTTCTAGTACCAAAAGTTGTGGAATAAAGTTGCTAGACGAGACCCTAACAGAACAGATAAAAGGCATCAGAGAAAAAAAATACTCTTCCTTCGAATTAACTGAATTCTTGCTAGATAGAATAAAAGATAAAACCGAGCTTAACTGCTTTATATCAATTAATGACAATATACTTGAGGAAGCGAAGGCTGCTGACAAGGAATTAGAAAGAGGGAGCGATAAGCCCCTCTTAGGAATTCCAATCGCCCACAAAGATATATTTTGCGAACGTGAAACAAAGACGACGGCTGGTTCACAGATGTTAGAAAACTTTGTTGCTCCATATGACGCAACCGTGGTTTCAAACTTGAAACGAGCAGGAGCTATCTCTCTTGGTAAAACCAATATGGACGAGTTTGCAATGGGCTCCTCAAACGAAACAAGTTTCTTTGGGCCAGTCAAAAACCCTTGGGACGAAACTAGAGTCCCAGGAGGGTCATCTGGAGGTTCTGCCGCTGCAGTTTCGGCAAGATTATGCAGTGCAGCGACTGGCACTGACACAGGTGGAAGTATCAGGCAACCGGCTTCCTTTTGCGGAATTACTGGACTTAAGCCCACGTACGGAAGAGTTTCTCGTTGGGGAATGATTGCATACGCATCAAGCCTCGATCAGGCTGGACCCATGGCACTGACAGCCGAGGATTGCGCAATTATGCTAAAAGAAATGTCGGGACACGACAAAAAAGATTCTACTTCTGCGCAAGTAGAAGTTGATGATTACCGTGCGCTTCTCTCACGACCGCTGGGCAAATTAAAAATAGGCATTTTCGAACCCCTCATGAAAGAACTTGATTCCGCTACCAGTTTGGTGATGGAAAAAACAATAGAAGAATTAGAAAAAATTGGTATGACTTTCACTGAAATAGATCTCCCAAATTTTTCCTACGCGATTCCAGCTTATTACGTGATTGCGCCAGCGGAATGCTCAGCTAATCTAAGCAGATATGATGGGGTTAGATTTGGTTATAGGTGCGACGAACCATCTGATTTAAAGGAGTTATATCAAAGATCCAGAACTGAAGGACTAGGTAAGGAGGTAAAAAATAGGATTATGGCTGGCACCTTTGCCCTTACCTCCGGGTATTACGATGCCTTTTACAAAAAGGCTCAACAAGTTCGCAGACTTATAAAAAACGATTTTGTTGAAGCTTTTAAAAAGGTAGACGTGATTATTGCGCCAGCGACTCCTTCCACCGCGTTCCGGCTGGGAGAGAAAGCAGGCGATCCAAAAGAAATGTATTTGCAAGATGTATATACAACTTCATCGAATCTGGCCGGATTGCCGGCTTTATCTATGCCAGCCGGTTTTGTTAATAACTTACCTGTAGGAGTTCAACTTATAGGAAATTACTTCGACGAAGCACAGATTCTCGCTATAGCGCATCAGTTCCAATCAATAACAGATTGGCACTTAACCTCTCCGGATATTCCAACATGACAGATTCTCAGTGGGAGACGGTTATAGGTTTAGAGATTCACGTTCAACTTTCGACGAAGTCTAAGATTTTCTCGGATGCCAGCACAGTTTTTGGTGGCGAACCCAACGAACAAGCAAATGAGATCGATCTTGGATTGCCCGGCACTTTGCCTGTAGTTAACGCAGAGATTTTTCCTAAAGCAATCGCATTTGGCCTCAGTGTTGGAGCAGAAATAGCAACTACCTCCCATTTTGACCGAAAAAACTATTTTTACCCCGACTTGCCCAAAGGTTATCAAATAACCCAAATGGATGAACCCATTGTGAAAAATGGTTGCATTGACATAGAACTTAATAACGGGGCAACCAGAACTATCAGAATAAACCGAGCGCATTTAGAAGAGGATGCTGGAAAATCGTTGCACGATGCTTTCCCTAATATGACGGGTGTTGATTTAAATAGAGCCGGTATTCCATTGCTTGAAATTGTTTCAGAGCCCGATATACGAACGGCCGACGAAGCAGAAAAGTATGCTAAATCGATACACCAACTAGTGACCTATCTATCAATATCAGACGGTAATATGGCTGAGGGATCCTTTAGATGTGATGCTAATGTCTCTGTTCGAAGAGAAGGTGAAAAAGAATTAGGAACTAGAACCGAAATTAAAAATATTAACTCCTTTAAGTTTCTCAAATACGCCATAAATCACGAAGTTAAGAGGCAAATCAACCTGATAGAATCGGGACAGAAAGTCACGCAAGAAACGAGGCTTTACGACTCAACAAAAAATGAAACTCGGCCAATGCGGAGTAAAGAAACTGCAACAGATTATCGATATTTTCCTGAGCCGGATCTCCTTCCAATATCGCTTGATCAAAATTACATTGATCAGATTAAGAAAACGCTCCCTGAATTACCTTTAGAGAAGATGAATAGATATGCCAAAGAGCATGGATTGGAGGAAGGTGATGCAAAATTCTTGAGCAATGATTTAGAATTAGCGCAATTTTATGAAAGCTGCTACGAACTGAATAGAGACTCAAAGCAAATAGTAAATTGGTTAAAAGGAGAAATGTTTAACCGGTTGAGTAACGTCGAGATTACGATAAAAGACTCTCCAGTATCCCCAAATCAACTTTGCGACTTGATACGGCGAACATCAGACGGAACTATCTCGATCACGACAGCCAAAAAAATATTTGGAAAACTTTGGGAGGGAAAATCATTTTCCGTAGACAAGGTGATAACAGACGAAGATCTCGCTCAGCTATCCGATGGACGCCAATTAGACGATTTAATCGACGAAGCTTTCCAAAACAACCCTAAACAAATTGAGCAAATCAAGAAAGGGAAAACCAAGGTTCTGGGTTATTTTATAGGCTTAATAATGAAACAAACCTCTGGAAAAGCTAACCCAAAACAACTTAATGACTTAATAGTGAAAAAAATCAGTTCGTTGAAGTAAACTTCTTGGTAAAGACCATAACCCTTTTTGCGTTAACGCCTAAATCACTTTGACCAACACGAGATTTCGATCGAATATCAATTCTGACGACTCCGTTCGCGTTCGGAGATTCCTGCACACGAACCACGATGTCATCTTTAAACCCGAACCAAAAACTAGTGTCCAATGCTTCCAAGCGTCCCGCTTCAAAATCAACGCTTATTATTTCCAAACCCATCGACTGCAAGACTTCTCTCGATTTTTCAACGGCTTCTGACCTTTCAAGACTCGAGTTTATAGGCCTCAATTCAGGATAAGCAGAAAGAGTTGCCGCCGCAAGGCGCTCTGCAGGCCACACCGCATCACCATACTCGGGGCCATTTTGAGCTGCAATTCTAGATAATTTCGTCTCTACGAATGCAGGAGGGTTTTGGGTATCCGTTGAAATATCATGTATCGGCGGCACCGAAACAGCCGCAACTATTTGTGGAGCCATGATAATGAGAGGTAATAAGCCAATAAAGAGCGAGATTAAACATAAATTTCTGTCCGAAACCGCGCTGTTTCTAATGCTCTTATAGACGAAGAAACCAGCAGCAATAGAGAGGATAACGCCGCCGAGAACCGCGATCAGAACAGCGATCAAGGATGATTGCAAACCTACTCCGAGAAACTTGTAACCAAACGGACCGCTCAAGAACACCACAATTGTGACAAATGACCCAACTATTAGCGCCTTAGTCGAGAAGTTAACCGTCATCATTTTAAAACCTTCCAAATTGTTGGATTACAGTATACCCCTTGAAAACTAAATAGAACCAGGCTATTTTTTCTGAGGAAGCTCCTTAATCTTCTCGCTAATCTCACGGGCCTGACTACCCAAATAATCTATTAATGTTTGAGACGTCTATTAAGAGTTCAAAGCGTGGTAGAGAAAAATTTAAATATTGGGACTAGTTCAAACAACCTTAACATGCCAAGGTTCATATCTTACCCCCAACATGTTGTTCCTAGGATAACGAATACTAACGTATCCTAGATCAACAAGCTTTTTAAACTCATCTGTTGAGGAAAATGCTTCTGTAAAATTCTTATTGCCATACCCAACTTTCCCAACGTCAAAGTCTCCAATCCCATGGTAAGAATGCCCTGGTGGTGCTAGGCTTCTTGATGCTTTCGAGAGATTTCCCTCAGATTGAATTGTTTTTGCTATAAAAAGATGAGTTTGCTTAACTACGCTTCTTATTCCTGAAGTCAAAGTTATAGAAGCTCCGATGTCGTCTTTAAGCTTTTTATAAAGCCTCTCAGATCTCCCCCGAAATAAAAAATGTCCAGTTTTAGAAATCTTTTTTGTATGACTCTTTTGTATGGTTTCGGTAAGTTTTTCGGTGACTTTATCACCTAAAAAACCGTATTCCGTGGCATTTGCCGAAAACAACCCTTCAAAAAAGTCCGTCTCCGCGCGGGTGAACGTGCCAACTGAACTATATCTGCGGCCGATTTTCAGCATCTCATCAAAACCCAAAACATTGAAATTTCCGTGCCCGATGAGGGTTTGCACTCGCCCGATTCTATTGTAGGTAGAAAATAAAACAGAGTGTTTATTTTTCGGAAGATAAACGTCTCGTTCATGAGGACTCTCGTAATTTCGCATTTTTTTAACATAAGAGTTTAGGCTTGGACTATCAGTGTCAGCTAAAAATACCTCCGTCTCTGATTCTTTTACCGCCCCGACAGACGTAAAAGCCTCAAGGAACTCGGGAGCGCTGGGTGCGCGAGATTTCATCACTTTGATGGAATCACTAATTTCCAGAGAACTTGTGTTCATATCTTCAAAATCTAAGATCTTGTCCGCGGCCCCGCCGCGGTAAAAGAATTTTCCGGATAAGGCTGCTGCAGTACCTACAGAAAAAAAACTTAAAAAGGCTCGTCGTTCCAAAGGTAAATCCCCCAATCGAGGTCTAAATACTACCGATTCAATGAAAATTGTACAACATAGCTATCGTCTCGGCTAACTACCCCCATCTATAACAAGTGTCTGGCCGGAGACAAACTTGCCAGCTTCAGAGGCTAAAAATACTGCTGCACCCCCAATTTCATCGGGTTCTCCAATTCTCTTTAAATGGGAATTATGCGTGGAATTTTTTAGTGTTTCCGGATTTTCCCAAAGCGCTTTTGCAAAATCAGTTCTGATTAATCCTGGCGCTATCGCGTTCGCTCTGATGTTATAGGAACCAAACTCAGCTGAAATATTTCGGACAATAGCTATATCAGCTGCCTTAGAGACACCATAAGTACCAAGTGTCGAGCTTCCCTGAAGACCTCCAACACTGGAGACGATGAGAATCACCCCATCTCCCCGTTTTATCATGTCGGGAATTACCAATTGGCTGAGCCAATGATTTGATTTGACATTCGAATCCAAGACTTTTTCATAGGCCTTGTCAGAAATTTTTAACATTGAACCATAAAAAGGGTTCACCGCCGCATTACACACAAGAATGTCGATTTTACCTAGTTTTTCTTTGGTACTCGTAACTAAATGTTCCAGATCATCTTTCTTTCCTATGTGACAAGCTATTCCAAATGCGGTGCCACTTCCTTCCGGTAGAGATTGATTAATTTCACTAGCTACTAAATCACAACTTTTCTGATTTCTACTCGAAACAACCACATTCGAACCATGAAGAGCCATTTGACTTGCTATTGACTTTCCTATCCCTTTCGATGATCCGGTTACCACAGCTACTTTCCCAGAGAGATCAAACAAGTTTTTCATATGCTTCGCCTTATAAAATAAAAAATTTGAATAGACTTAACGAAAGGAACCCTTAATCAACGGAAACCTCCTGACCTCTCACTACAACCAATTTAGGCACTTTCAAAACATTAAGGTCAGCCAGCGGGTTCTCATCGTAAATTATAAAATCGGCCGAGCGCCCACTTTCAATGCTTCCCGTGACTCCAGACAACCCTATTGCTCTCGCTGCATCCGACGTAGCTGCTCTTAGGGTTTCAGTATTTGTTAGGCCCGCGATTTCTGAAAAAACGGGCAAGGCAAGAGGCAAATCCGTATGGAAGATATTCGGAATTCCCGCGTCAGTGGATGCGATAAACCGGACTCCAACTTCTCTCATTTTTTTGAAGTTGTTACGCAATATTTCCAAATAATTGGATTCGAGATATCTTTTCCAACCAGAATTTACCGTAGGAGATACCCAGATCTCTTTTTTTTGCGATCAAGGTTGCAGTTTTCATGTCAAAGCTTCTACCCCAACCACTTTCGCCCACCCAAGAACAATGCTCGATCGTGCTCACACCCGCTTTGGCTGCCTTTAATATTCCATCCGAACCGTGACAGTGAGCAGCAACGGGATAATTAAGCTTTTTTGCCTCTCCAACCACTTTTGTTAAAAAATCCAGATCAAATTGGCTATTGATAGGCTTAGATTTGGGTGTCATAGACCCTCCCGTAACCATTATCTTTATAAGGTCTACGGCAGCCATTGCTTGTCGATTTATTACTTTTATTGCTTCTTCTATCGACTCAGCCTCTCCGCCCCAAAAGTGGCAATGGCCACCTCGAGAAGTAATTGGTTGCCCTGCACAAATCAAACGCGGCCCCGTTAATTTTTTTTCCTTTATCAAGTCTCGAACCAGTAATTCCAGATGTTTCCCACCGCCTAAATCTCGCACGGTTGTTATTCCAGCTTTAACAATAAGTTCAGCTCTTGAAATCATAGCCGCTTTTAATTTCTCTTCGTCGACTTCTTGTTTCAGAGGATTTCTTTCATAGGGGTCGAGACAAAGGTGAATATGAGAGTCAATTAAACCCGGAATCGCAAAACAACCTGAAAAATCCTTGCTTGAGCTTTGCTTACTATGTCCTAGTCCAAAAACGTCTTTATCAACAAAAATATCTCCGAAAAAAATATCCTCACCGACTCCGTTCCAAATATTCAGATTTTTGTAAAGCAATTGAAGTCAGCTCCCTCGCATAAAGTTTTTGTCCACGAAATAAAGGACCTGAAGACAATGAAGAGAAGACGGGCACACAGATCTATTTATTGTAGGAGTTTATTTCTTTGAGTCCAATCAGAATCAGATCTGATACAACCTCGTCGAAAATTCTCTCTCGACTAAATAAGTTAGCAAATCCTCCTGTCCCTATAACTAATGGTCTCTCATTACTAAATTGCTCTTTGGTTATTCGTTTTACAAACTCCTTAATCATTCCTACATTTGACCAATATAAACCTGATTGAATACTCTCGACCGTGCTTTTTCCAATCACATTTTTTATTGCCTTTATTTCTACTGACGGAAGCTGAGCAGTCCTACTTTCGAGGGCCTCCATCGCCAAACGAACCCCCGGAAGAATACTTCCTCCTATAAACTCCTTTTTTTTGTTAATCGCGCAAATTGTAGTGGCGGTGCCGAAATCGGCTAAAATTAGGTTAGTCCCTGGGAATTTTGATATCGCCCCAACTGCATCTGCGATCCGATCAGCGCCTACTTCCTTCGGATCTTTATAGAGTATCTTTAGCCCCGTCTTCACCCCAGGTCGCAAAATAAGGGGGTCAACGTCGAAATATTTTTGGCAGCAAGCGCGCACCGAATAAAGAAGTTCAGGAACAACACAGCAAACCACAACTTCATCAATTTCATCTGGCTCCACTTGATTCTCTCTTAGCACGGATCTGAAGAAAACCCCTAGCTCATCAGATGATGATTGAATTTGGGAGGTTTTTCTAAACTGAATTTTTAGGTCTTCTTTAATAAATAGACCGCCAAAAATCTGACTATTTCCTATATCGAGACACAACAGCATAGCTACCTCAAGACAACATTATCTATCAAACGAACTTTATTTCCATTTGAGCCAAGTGTAACTGCCCCATAACGCCTATCTTTTCTACTAACAACATAATCAACTTCAAAACCGCACTTTACAAGTTCCTCAGATATCTGGCTATCGTCTCCTCTCTTCGAGAGGAGCTCAAAAAACTTCGGTGCTTCTTGTCGTTGACTTGGAGTCAAATTCTTGTTTCTTGAACTCATAGCTAAACCATCAGACTCTCTTATTGTTGGACAACCGACAATTTCAATGCCCATGTGAAAAGCGTTGACCATACCCTTTACGAGCTCAAGCTGTTGATAATCTTTCTCTCCCAAAAAAACTTTATCTGGCCTAATCATCAAGAATAATTTCATAAGAACGGTCAAAACGCCTGTGAAATGACCTTGTCTAGTTTTTCCACAAAGCTCTTTACTAAAGATCCTCTCAGCTACTTGATATGTATAGTCATCAGGGTACAGTTGGTGATAGGTCGGAAAGAAAGCACTATCCACGCCATTAGCACGCATAAGTTCTTGATCATTTTGGATAGCGTTAGGATATCTATTCAAATCTTGAGGGTCATCAAATTGAGTGGGATTGACATAAATACTTGCTATACAAATGTCTGAATCTTTTTTAGCCTTGCGAAAGAGAGAAACGTGTCCCTCATGGAGCGCGCCCATAGTGGGAACAAATCCTATAGTGCCTCTGGCTAATTCAAGAAAGTTTTTTAGTTCATCAGGGGATTTAAGAATTTCCATTAGTAACATTCGCTCACAGAAGGGAATTCGCAAGACCGGACATCAGCGTGATATTTGTCAACCGCTGAGGAAACGATCTTGTGCAGATGAACATATTTCCTTAAAAACTTCGGAGAGAAGTTTTCATCGAGGCCTAATAAATCGTGAAGCACTAAAACCTGTCCATCTGTCTTTGGTCCAGCTCCTATACCAATAGTAGGTATCTTCAGGTTTTTAGTCACACATTCGCCTAACTCTTTAGGGATACACTCTAAAACTATAGAGAAACAGCCAACTCTC
This sequence comes from uncultured OM182 clade bacterium, assembly GCA_902567095.1. Taxonomy (GTDB): domain Bacteria; phylum Pseudomonadota; class Gammaproteobacteria; order Pseudomonadales; family Azotimanducaceae; genus UBA9659. The sequence goes on along the minus strand of CACFLG010000006.1, from coordinate 16,529 downwards.
TCAAGCTCTTTAGCTTCAGCCAGAATCTGGTCAGCTCCCGCCTTCTCTTTACCTTGGACCTTATTCCCACCTAAATTATGAATTGCTTGGGGTTGTAAACCCAAATGACCCATAACAGGTATCCCCGAGGTAACAATATGCTCGATGATTTCCAGCTTATGAGAAGCTCCTTCTATTTTTAACGCATTTGCACCCGCTCTCATTAATTTCTCTACCGTTTTCATGGCATGGATAATTCCCCGTGAGCAAGATAGAAAAGGCATATCAGCCACTATGAATTTTGTCTTTGCGGACCTAGCCACGGCAGCAGTATGCAGAGCCATCATTTCATCTGTCGCGTGAATTGTAGAATCGAATCCATAGACTATTTCAGCTAACGAGTCGCCAACCAGCAAGCAATCAACGTTCGTTTGATCTAGTATCTTCGCCGACCAAGCGTCGTAGCATGTGACCATTGAAATAGGAACTCTTTCTTTCTTTCGAAGCTCAAAAAGGGCTAGATTATTCATACATCTCCAATAAATCGTGGGTTACAAACAAAGAAAAATACCCTCGCTTAGAGATACATCAAACACCTAAGGGGTACCTGTCCTTTGTTGGATCAAGTCCATATATAGATAGTTTTTTAAGGCCAAGTTGGCTTAGTAAACTTCGTTGAAAATATAGTTAAAAAAAAAGAAAGTGTCCAGAAATTGGACCGTGAAGAAATAGAGTCTAAAGCTCAAACTATTTTTTACCAAGCTTTGTGCATCTGGTAAACTCTTGATTTGTCGGGCCTGTAGCTCAGTTGGTTAGAGCAGTGGACTCATAATCCATTGGTCGGAGGTTCGAGTCCTCCCGGGCCCACCAATCTTAGCTTTTTTGATTTCAAATTCTTTTTTCTTTTGGTCCAAAATTCTTTTCCTTTGAAAAGATTTCTGAGACTTTCATTAGAACAGATAAAAATTGTAGGGATTTCTTCGTTCTACCCAAAGTTGCGCTACCTGGACCTTGAAGACCTTGCCGATTAAGTTTTTCTTAAGAAAATCAATCCAGAAAGGTCTTCAGATGATCTGACCTAGCTGGATGTCTTAATTTTCTCAGTGCTTTTGCCTCAATCTGACGAATACGCTCCCTGGTAACATCAAACTGTTTCCCGACTTCCTCTAAAGTATGATCGGTATTCATATCAATCCCGAACCGCATTCTTAAGACTTTCGCTTCCCTTGCGGTCAAACCTGATAGAACACCTCTAGTCGCTTCCTGCAAACCTTCATCGGTAGCTGTTTCGACCGGCGCACCTACCGAAGCCCCCTCTCCAAGATTTGAGTCCGAATCAAGGAAGTCACCGAGGTTGGAGTCTTCATCGTCACCTATCGGCGTTTCCATTGAAATGGGCTCCTTCGCGATTTTTAGGACTCGACGCACCTTGTCTTCGGGCATCTCCATCTTTTCCCCCAACTCTTCCGGGGTTGGCTCTCTCCCCATTTCTTGGAGCATTTGACGGCTAATCCTGGAAAGTTTATTTATAGTTTCAATCATATGGACCGGAATACGGATCGTTCTGGCTTGATCAGCTATCGAACGTGTTATAGCTTGCCGAATCCACCAAGTCGCATAAGTTGAAAACTTGTATCCTCGCCGATATTCAAACTTATCGACAGCCTTCATTAGTCCGATGTTTCCTTCTTGAATCAGATCTAAAAACTGCAAACCCCGATTTGTGTATTTCTTAGCTATAGATATAACTAACCTGAGATTAGCTTCAACCATATCTTTTTTCGCTCTTCGCGCTTTAGCTTCTCCTATAGACATTCTGCGATTAATATCCTTTATCTCAGCAACAGATAACCCTATCTCTTCCGACGCTTGTCTTATTCGTTTTTGGGCGCGCTGAATTTCATCGTGATATTTTTTCAGGCCATCAAATCCTTTTTTTAATTCTTTTCCTATCCACTTTGGATCGCCCTCGTTGCTATTAAAACTTTCCATGAACGCCTTTCTTGGCATTTTAGCCCGACGTATGCACGTGTTCATTATTAGTTTCTCTTGGCGTCTTATCTGACTATGAACACCTCTAGCCATAGAAACCATAATTTCATAATGCTTTGGAACAAATTTAAAGAACTGGAATGAATCTCCAAGGCCTTGCAGCTGAATTTGCGCCTGAGAGGAACTGCGGCCATACTTCTTAACCGCTTTTTGAGTTTTTTTGAATTGTTTATCTAGAAGCTCCATGCGGTTCTTAGCCATTAAAGGATCCGCTCCCTTCTCTTCTTCCTCTTCCTCTTCCTCTTCCTCTACCTTGTCCTTGTCCTTATCCTCGTCTACGCTGTTCTGATCATTTTTATGCTTTTCACCAGGAACTACCTGAGTCGCAGGCGCAACGTATTCCGCTGGATCTAGAAACCCCAAAAGAATAGCCGCTAAATTATCTTCCTCTAAAGCAGCGTTGTATTCATTTAGGGAATAGGCGACTGGCCCCGGGAACTGCGCAACAGCATGCTGAACGTCTCGAATACCCTCTTCGATTCTCTTCGCAATAGCTATTTCACCTTCTCGGGTTAACAGGTCAACTGAACCCATTTCTCGCATATACATCCGAACAGGATCAGTGGTTCTTCCTGCTTCGTTTTCCACAGCCACTAGGACCGCTGCCGCTTCCTCAGCTGCCAATTCATCAGTCGAGTCTGCTTCAGAAAGCAATTCATCATTGTCAGGGGCAGCCTCGTGAACGGTTATACCCATATCATTAATCATGCCGATGATATCTTCTATCTGCTCTGGGTCTGTGATGTCGTCGGGAAGGTGGTCATTAACTTCTCCATAAGTTAGATAACCTTGCTCACGTCCACGCCCAATTAACTCTTTCAATCGCGACTGTTGATGGGCTAAACCGCTAGACATATCAAATCCTTGAATGTATTCAGAAAAAGGACCGCAAATTATAGCTCTCTGGCTACGTCTATTCTACTAATTTCTTTCCGAAAAAAAATTGTATTTAACAATTAATACCTGAGGTCTGCCTAGAAAAAGGCTTTTTTTCATTGAATTGGTTTTTTATAGGAGTTTGAGAGAATTTTCTTTTCATCTTCTGTCAGGTCCTTTAATGATTTTTTGGTTAAATTGGAAAGCAACTCAGACCTTCGAAAGCCTTTTATAGTAATTAATAGTTTTTTTAAAAGATCTCCAAGTTCCTTTGAGAGCTCTCCTATACTCAAAACTACTTCTCTATTAACTAGATGCTTAGAGACTTGGTAATTTAACTTCTCACGGCAATATCTTAATACTCTCTCTTGATCAACGTTCTCAGCATCTCGAGTCCAAGTGAGTAAGTCAGACAGAAGCCCTGTTTCTGGATCTCGTGAGAGTTCATCTAAAACGCCTTGCTCAATATTTGCACCAAGCTCTGGATTAGCCATAAGAATCTCTATCGCTTGATCTATTAGCGGCCTCACCTTATCTTTCGAAATTGAATAAGATTGGTAACTTTGACTCGAAGCTGAAACATAGCTCTGAGGCAAGGAGTCAGAGGAAGTAGATTCGAGTCCCAAACGATTTTGGAGCTTGACTGAATCGACCCCAGTTTTCTCAGCAAGTGTATTAATCAAAATTTCTTTCAAGACACCGTTCGGAAGAAGATTAAATAGTGGAGCAGCTTTTTTTGCAGCGGCAGCCATTCCTTCTGGAGTTCTACTGGAGATTTTTGTCTCTATCTCGTCGAAGAAAAATTCAGTCAAAGTCTTGCTGTCCTGAATTCTACTTAGCATTTTTTCCTTGCCCTCTTTTCTAATCAAAGAATCGGGATCCTCCCCATCCGGCAGGAACATGAATTTCGCGCTAAGTCCATCTTCCATAACCGGCAAAGCCGCCAAAAGTGCCTTGCTAGCGCCATTCCTGCCTGCTAAATCTCCATCAAAACAGAACACAATGCTTGGAGCAGTTCGAAAAATAGACTTAATCTGTTGAGAATTTATAGCCGTTCCGAGCGTAGCGACACTAAAATCTATCTTGTTTTGAGAAAGAGCTAATACGTCCATGTAACCCTCTACAACCATAATTATGTCTAACTTCCGAGAATTATTGCGTGCTTCATATAGCCCATATATTTCGCGGCTTTTTTGGAACACCAAACTCTCCGGAGAGTTTAAATACTTTGGTTTAGCCTCATCATCTAAAACTCTCCCACCGAACCCTATTACTCTCCCTCTTAAATCTACGATTGGGAAAGTTACCCTGTCCCTAAATCTGTCATAAAATCCACTTCCATTATCTTTGCGAGCTATCAACCCCGCTTCTAACGCTTCATCTAAGCTAATCTCTTTTTTTTCTAGGTGCGCAACTAAGCCGTTCCAGCCTGGCGGCGCGTACCCTAATCCAAGATCTCGCGCAATTGAGCCAGTTACGCTTCTACCCTTAAGGTAGGAAACCGCCTTTTGTTTTTCAGGATGGTCTCTTAGGCTGGTCTTAAAAAATAAGTTTGCCTCCTCTAAAACTTTGTATAATCTGTTTTTCTTTTGTTGTTGACTCGTATCCGCATTTTCTTCTGTTGGAACCTTTAAGCCAACAGATTCTGATAAACCCTTGACTGCAGTTGGAAAATCAAGCCCATCGAATTCCATGATAAATTTGATAGCGTTTCCACTGCTTTTACATCCAAAGCAATGGTAAAACTGCTTGTCTTGATTGACAGAAAAGGAGGGACTTCGCTCGTCGTGGAATGGGCATAAGGCAGAAAATCGCTGGCCTGTCCTCTTTAGATCAATTCTTGATCCAATAACATCTACTAAGTCTATACGAGATAACAATTCATCAATGAAATGAGGTGGGATCATTAGGAAGCTTTCCCAAAAAAGTTATTAATCCTTGGAGCCGATTAGGATCTCACTCTGATTTTATAAGCGCAAGAGTCGACTTAAGAAAGCTTCTTTTTTACCAAGATCGCTATGTCTTTCATATCCGCCCTTCCCTGAACTAAGGATTGAATGTCCGCCATAACCTTGCCCATTTCTTTCATGGAAGGTTCTTCTAGCTTTTCTAGTGAACCGGCAACAATTTTCTCTATTTCGCTGTCCGTTAGGGGAGTTGGCATATATTCAGAGATCACGTCAATTTCAAATTTTTCTTGGTCAGCTAGGTCATTTCGGCCCGCTGCAAAGAACTGCGCGTAGGAATCCTTTCTTTGTTTAGTCATCTTGTCTAAAATTTGAAGAGCTCGTACATCGCTTATTTCTTCTCGTTCATCGACTTCCACTCTTTTCATTTCAGCCAAAATCAACCTAAGAGCAGACACACGCTCTTTTTTTCTCTGTTTTAGAGCCAGATTGGTGTCTTCACGCAAACGATTATAAATAGATGTTAACACTTGGGCTTTAAAAGAGTTTTTCCATTCTTCGAGACTCTCTCTGCACCTTTTTAGCATATCTTTTCACTGCAGCAGCTGCCCTTCTCTTCCTGACAGAGGTCGGTTTTTCATAGAATTCTCTCTTGCGGACCTCGGCTAGGATGCCGGCCTTCTCACAGGAGCGCTTGAACCTTCGTAAAGCTACATCAAAGGGCTCATTTTCTTTCACCTTTACGTAAGGCATAAAATTTCTCTTAACTAGAATTAAGGTCGCGTATGATATCGATATTGTATTTAATTTGCAAAATAATGGATTTTGTATTCGAATCTGGCCGTTGAGCCTTGTAGATGAACGATTATGAAAATTTTAGGGATCGAAACGTCCTGTGACGAAACAGGAGTTGCTATATTCTGCGAGAAGGAAGGAATCATAGAAAACAAGGTATTTAGTCAGGTTGATCTTCATAGGAAATATGGAGGGGTTATACCGGAAATAGCTTCGAGGGACCACATCAGAAAAACCCTACCGTTGATTAAGTCGATATTCGAAGAGCGACAATTAGGGAAACAAGATATCAGCGGAATCGCCTATACAGCCGGGCCAGGACTGGTTGGCGCGCTCTTAGTAGGGGCCTCAGTCGCTAAGTCACTAGCGCTTGCATGGGGAGTGCCTGCTATAGGTGTTCATCATATGGAAGGCCATTTACTCGCTACACTCTTGACCGAAGACCCTCCTAATTATCCGTTCATTGCTCTCCTGGTCTCTGGAGGACATTCGCAACTAATAGCCTGCTATGAGAAACAAGAATACCAATTGTTAGGAGAATCCCAGGATGACGCAGCCGGAGAGGCTTTTGATAAAGTTGCAAAAATGCTGGGGCTGAACTATCCGGGAGGGCCAGTTATCGAAAAACTTGCGAAAAAAGGGGACTCAAAACGTTTTGCTTTTCCGCGGCCAATGACCAAGAAGCCAGGCCTCAACTTTAGTTTTAGCGGATTAAAAACTGCAGTAGCAAATGAAATCAATTCCCAAGTCAAAATAACTATGGAAGACAAAGCAGATATAGCCGCAAGCTTCCAGGCAGCGGCTATCGAGACGATTCGAATCAAATGTGAACGAGCTTTAGAGAGCACCGGGATTAAAGTTCTTGTCGTGGCAGGCGGTGTAAGCGCAAATATGGCGTTACGAGAGAATTTAGAAAAAATCGCCCAACACAAAAAGGTTAAAATTCATTACCCTCCTTTAGACCTGTGTACCGATAATGGGGCAATGATAGCGTTTGCCGGATACAAACGGCTTTGCTCTGGCTACCAAGAAGACCTCACAATTCAAGTCAAAGCGCGCTGGCCGTTAGCAACTTAAGAACTGAAAAATGGACAAGATATTCATTCGAAACCTCCATATCAGAACCACAATCGGGGTTTTACCCCACGAAAGAAAATACCCACAGCTAATCGTGATCTCTCTAGAGATATTTTTCTCCGGGGAAGCCAAAAATTCGGACGAAATATCAGATGCGTTAGACTACGACGCGATTTGCAAACACACAGTTGAACTAGTCAAAGAGACTAGATTCAGACTGATTGAGAAACTTGTAGAGGAGATAGCACAATCAATCATCAAGAAATTTGGGGCGAAAAAAGTTAACGTTAGGCTTACTAAACCAAACGCACTAAAACACACTTCGGATGTCGGAATTCAGATAAGTAGAGAGAGCCTTGACTCCGACTAAAAATAGGAGCGTAAATTGCGAAATTTTTCACTAGCAGACAAATTTTTTATCGAATTTGATGAAGCGATCAACACACTGTCTGGAAAAGTAAACCACCGTGCTGAAACACCAGGTAAAGACTTTCAAGATGACAAGCTTGATCAAAAGGCACGAGAAGAGTCAGGAAGGCTTTTGAGGGTTAACCATTGCGGCGAAATATGTGCTCAAGCTCTTTATCGTGGCCAGAGACTTTCTTCAAAAAACGAAAAAAACAGGGAATTCATGGAAGAAGCAGCGTCAGAGGAAACCAAACATCTCGGATGGTGCGAGAAGCGCCTGAGCGAATTAAATACCAAGCCCAGTATCTTAAATCCATTTTTTTATGCGACAAGTTTCTTTGCCGGTCTTGTTGTTGGCGCGACAACGGACAAATATAGCTTAGGGTTTACAGCGGAGACCGAGAGACAAGTAATGGTCCATTTAAGTAAACATATTTCCTCGCTGCCTAGTGAAGACAAGAAATCCAAAGCAATATTGGAACAGATGCGGCTAGACGAAGAGAGCCATAAAGACTCAGCAATCGAGAGAGGAGGAGCAGAACTTCCTCGTGGCACCAGAATCCTAATGGCTTTGTTAAGCAAAGTAATGACTAAAACTACCTACTGGGTGTAATTTCTTTTCTTGCAATTGGTTCATGGTAAATCAGTTGAATCTTTGTGCCCGATGGATCTGAACAATAAAAGCTCCTCGCGCCGTCTCGATGATCTCGCGGATCGGTAAGCATCTCTACTCCCTCCTCGAACAAGAATTGAAACCAGTCGTCAATTTTTTCTTTTTGATTAATAAAAAAGCCAATGTGATCCAATCTTCCAAACCCATCCAGTTTTTCAACTTTGTGCAATGCCAAATTATCATTGCCGTTTGTTAGATAAACATTATCTTCATCTGGGCGCCACTCGACTTCCATTCCCATCAAAGCTACATAAAAATGCTCGCATTCGACGAAATTTTCTACAAAAAGTGCAATGTGTCTCAGTCCATCAGTAATTCCGGGCCTCTCCACGGATTCGCTCCTATTTCAAAGTTCGACTTTTTGAAACTCCTAGGAAGATTCAAACGGTCAGTTAGTTTTCTTACTTTACTTAAAGTTCAATCTTTTGATAACCGCTGAGGATTTAATTGCTCAAGGACTTTCTTAATCACATTAGCGTTAAGCTTCACTAAGATGGCAAACCTTCGCTTTTTCGTCCCCAGCAATCAATTGTTTTACCCTAGAAAGATGTCAATTGAGAGAGCGCTAAACCCGGATCCGCATTTGCCATCAGAGCCTCTCCAATTAGAAAACCATAAACCCCGTGGCTCAACATTTTCTCTATATGAACTCTTGTTTTTATGCCGCTTTCAGTCACTAATAAAACGTCAGATGGGATTTTTTCAACCAAGTCAATCGTCACATCAAGGTTCACTTCAAAGCTATTCAGATTTCTATTATTTATTCCAATCATGCTAGGTGCAAGCGTCAAAACCTTATCTAATTCTTCTGAGTTGTGGACTTCAACAAGAACATCTAGATCGAGAGAAATTGCCAATTTATATAAGCGATGAAGATCAGAGATGTCCAAGATCGCTGCAATTAGCAAAATACAATCGGACCCAATGAGCTTAGATTCGAATATTTGATAATCATCTAAAATAAAATCCTTACGCAATACAGGCAAGGAGCAAGCGGCTTTCACTGACTTGATGTAATTTGGGGAACCAAGAAAAAACTCTGTCTCTGTCAACACAGATATGCAGGTGGCACCTGCTTCCTCGTAACTTTTCGCAATAGCTTGAGGATCAAAATTCTCTTTGATCAAGCCTTTAGACGGAGACGCTCGTTTTATTTCCGCAATGATCGCCGGACTTTTTTTTTGGTAACCGGCCTTTAACCCCCTAAAGAATTTCCTTGGCAACTCTGAGTAGTTTCTGGCAAGACGCTCTATGGTTTCCTCGGGCATCTTTGACTTTTGCTCAGCAATGGCTCTTTTCCTGCTAGAAACTATGGATTGCAAAATATCTTCAGTTTTACTAATCAAATTTGCTATCTCCGACCATCGAACTGCTGGGTAAACTCGCAGAACTCACGAAGTTTAAACATAGCCGCGCCACTTTCGATAACACCTCTTGCTAACTGAACCCCATTAGCGAGGGAATCGACTAATCCTGAAAGATATATAGCAGCCCCAGAGTTTATTAGAACCATGTTCTTTCCTTCTTCTGATTCATTTCTATAAACTCTCTTTATTAGCTCCAGACTCTGTTGGCTACTTTCAACTTTTAAATTTTGGAAGTTGAACCCTTCCAAATCAAAATCTCCCGGCTCAAGCCAATATTCTTCGATCGAGCCCTTTCTTACCTCGGCGACGTGAGTTTTTGCATAAACACTTATCTCATCAAGGCCATCTTCCGAGTGCACCACCATTGCGTGTTCACTTCCCAGCCTACTTAAAACCTCTGCTATTGGCAGGACCAATTTATCGTCGTAAACACCAAGCAACTGTCTTTTTACCCTTGCCGGGTTGGTTAGCGGGCCTAATACGTTAAAAATAGTCCTTATTTTGAGCTGTTTTCTTGTGCTACTGACATGACGCATCGCCGAATGATGATTCACTGCAAACATAAAACCGATCCCTAATTTATCGATACACGATGAGACCTGATCGGGAGAGAGCATGATGTTGGCACCAGCAAGCTCCAAAACATCGGCACTCCCACTATTACTGGAAGCTGAACGATTTCCATGCTTAGCTATTTTCGTGCCTGCCGCAGAGGCCACAAAAGCGCTCGCGGTCGAAACATTGAATTTGTTTGAACCGCTGCCTCCAGTTCCACATATATCGACCAAGAACTGAGTGTCAGTATTTACTCGGTCTACTAATTTTGCCATTGTCTCTGAGGCGCCAACGATTTCGTCAATGGTTTCTCCCTTCATCTTTAGAGCGACTAAAAATCCACCTACCGCCGCATCTGATGTTTTTCCCGACATGATCTCATGAGTGACTTTTGCCATCTGATCGATGCGAAGATTTTTACCCTCGGCAAGTTCCTTAATGGCATCTTGGATTTTCATTTTTATCTCTCAAGCTCCTGCAAGAAATTTTTAAGCAACAGATGGCCATGCTCGGTCATTATTGATTCAGGATGAAACTGTACTCCAAAGACTTTGTTTTCTTTGTGTTGAAACCCCATGATTTCTTCAGTTTCACCATCTGCCTGGACTGTCCAAGCATTAACTTCCAAACAACTTGGAAGACAATCCCGCTCCACAACGAGCGAATGATAACGGGTCGCCATAAATGGGCTGGCTATTTCAGAAAAAAGGCCATTCCCGCTGTGGTAGATAGCGGATATCTTTCCATGCATAACTTTTTTTGCCTTTACTATTTTCCCTCCGTAAGCCTGCCCAATGCATTGATGACCTAAACACACTCCCAATATGGGGATTTTCTTTTCAAAAAAAGGGATTATAGAAAGCGAAATTCCAGCTTTATCTGGAGTACAAGGGCCAGGAGATATTACGATACCGCTTGGATTCAATCGTTCTATTTCGGGAAGCGTTATCTGGTCATTTCTCAGAACCTCGACCTTCTGACCGAGTTCAGTTAAATACTGAACGATATTAAAAGTGAAAGAGTCATAATTATCAATCATAAGAATCATGTCTTAGCTAACCCTTCGCATAAAACGTAATTGAGTAAAATAAACACTATCTATTTCGTCCTGAGCGTAACGATGACTTATCGATAATCTCCAAGCCAGTCTCAGCGAATGAAGCTGCATGAAAGATTGACCGTGCCTTATTTATAGTTTCTTGCCACTCATTTTCAGCATTCGAATCAGCTACTATTCCGGCGCCAGCTTGAACATATAAAACCTGATCTTTAATTATTCCGGTTCTGATCGCGATAGCTGTATCCATATTCCCATTCCAAGAAAGGTAACCCACAGCGCCTCCGAAAACGCCTCTTTTCTCAGGCTCTAACTCGTCTATAATCTGCATCGCTCTGACTTTTGGCGCTCCGCTCAAAGTTCCTACAGGAAGAGTAGCTCTCAATAAATCAATCGCTCTCAAATGTTCTTTTAGGTGCCCTTGCACATTTGAGGCTATATGCATTACCTGAGCATATCTCTCTACGACCATCGTCTCGCTTACAAGAACACTTCCTGGACTGCAGACTTTCCCTATATCATTTCTGCCCAAATCAATTAACATCAAGTGTTCAGCAACTTCTTTTTCGTCGTTTAATAACTCTTCCTCCAATTCCAAATCTTCGGCTTGAGTAAGTCCTCTTCTCCGCGTTCCAGCAAGGGGCCTTACGGTCACCAAAGAATTTTCAAGCTTAGCTAAAATCTCTGGCGACGAACTAACTATTTGCAGGTCCTCTAGGTCAAGAAAATACATATAAGGGGAGGGGTTTAGTGAGCGCAGAGCTCTATAAAAATTTAATGGATCGCTTTCGAAAGGAACTGACATCTTTTGTGATAAAACCACCTGCATTACATCGCCTTCTAGGATGTATTCTTTAATGCGTTTTATATCGGCAACAAAGTTCTCTCTACCATACGAGGATAAAAAATCATCCTCGCTGATTTCAGGGCCCTCTTCGGGAACCTTTAAAGAAATTGGCACTTCTGAAGCCATTGCAAGCGACATCTTGTCAAGACGCAGCTGAGCTTGTTCAAAACTGCCGTCCTCAAGAGGGTCAGCGTGCGTTACCAGATGCATTCTTCCCTTTACATTGTCAAATATAACTAAGTCATTCGAATACATTAATTGAATGTCTGGAAGCTCGAGGACATCTCTTGGCATAGTGTCTTTAAGATTTTTTTCTACGTAACGGACAGTGTCGTAGCCGAAATATCCGACAAGTCCACCGGTATAAATGGGCATATCTTCAACATTGGGATACTTTATGCTGTCTAATATCTCTTCAATATATTGAAGTGGATCGGGGTGACTGAAAGAATCTACTACTTCCCCTGATACAAAAGTGCTTATTTTCTGACCAGATATTTTTATGATTTTAGTCGCTGGCAGGCCGACGATAGAATATCTAGACCACTTTTCTCCACCTTGCGCCGCAGACTCTAACAGATAACTGTAGGGCCCCCGTGCTAACTTAATATAACAAGATAAAGGCGTATCAAGGTCTGCAATTATCTCCCTGGTGATTGGAACATTACTAAAGCCTTCCTCTCCCAATTGACGAAATTTTTCTATCTCCATATCTCACCGAGCCTGATTTTTTTTGGGAGACGTCTTTTGACTGAATGTTCTTTTCATTATCGAAAAAGAATTTCATCTCCTCTGCTTGTTATGCGATTTCCTTTTTTAATTTAGCAATAGTTTCAGCATAGTTCTCACTGTCGAAAATCGCCGAACCTGCTACAAATATATCGGCTCCCGCTGACGAAATTTCTGAAATATTAGACAGATTTATTCCGCCATCGACCTCGACCAGGATCTGAGCACCCAACCTAGATATACACTCTTTAGCATCCTTGATTTTTTTGTAGGTCGTTGAGATAAATTTCTGTCCGCCATAACCAGGATTAACAGACATAATAAGAATCATATCAATCTGGTCGATGACGTATTCTAAGTAGTCGAGGGGTGTAGCGGGGTTGAAAACCAGTCCGGCTTTGCAACCAACTTGCTCTATAAGTCTCAAGGACCGATCAATATGTTCCGATGCTTCAGGATGAAAAGTTATATAATCTGCTCCGGCATCTCCAAAAGCTTTGATTAGGTCATCAACGGGTTTCGCCATCAAATGCACGTCTATGGGAGCAGAAACCCCATAGGCTCTGAGATCGGCGCAAATCTTCGGTCCAAAAGTTAGCACAGGCACATAATGATTATCCATTACATCGAAATGAATAATGTCTGCGCCCGCCTTTACTACCTCAGAGACTTCTTCTCCTAACCGAGCAAAATCCGCGGAGAGTATTGATGGAGCTAGTTTTTTAGCCATTTGGGAATCCCGAACCCTTTTGAAAGTCCTTCAGATGATTCTAATTTTTTTTACCTGGCAGGTTCCCAAACTCTTGTCGCAATTTATTGAGCCTCTCAGGTGTTCCTACATCATACCAACGCCCATCATACTTCAACCCGGTCAATAACCCCAAAGGAATTGCATTGAGGAACACATCAACCAAACGAAATTTTGAATCTGGAAATCCCCGAAATAATTGGGGGGATAAGACAGAGATTCCTGCGAAAGTGAAATTTAAAGAACGAGTGGAGCCCGGAAGAAGCAGTTTACCTTCAAAATCAAGAGAGAAGTCCCCAGCGGAATTGTGCGCAGGGTTTTCAACTAATACAAGATTACCTAGCGAATTACGATCTAAGCCTCGCTTTAAAGCCTCAAAATCAAAATCAGTGTAAACATCAGCATTTACACAAATAAAGGGCTCAGCTCCAAAGAAAGGCAAAGCCTTTTTTATTCCGCCTCCTGTCTCAAGCACCTCAGATTCCTCGGAGTAAAGGATTTGGATGCCTAAAAAAGTCCCGTCTCCCAAAAAGCTTTTTATCATTTCGCCATGATAATGAAGATTAATTACCACTTCTTCTACGCCAATGGATTTGAGTTTTTCTAAGTGGTAGAGAATTAGCGCTTTCTGGTTAATTTCTATCAACGCTTTAGGAGTCTTTAGTGTCAATGGTCTTAGTCTCTTTCCTAAACCAGCGGCTAGAATCATTGCTTTCATTTGATTCCTACTTGATCGATACAAAAGTCTCAGACGAAGGCATAACCTCTTCGACTAAGAATTGGTTAAATTCAGAAAACTCGGGGTATTTTTCTGCAGAAGACCTCAAGTATTTTAAAACCCTCGGGATATATGAAAGATATTTAGGCTTTCCGTCTCTCAGGTTCAGACGAGCAAATATACCCGCACATTTTAAATGTCTTTGGATACCCATAAAGTCAAATTTCTCCTCAAACGGGAAATCACTTTCTAATATTCCTTTTTCCAACAATACTCGACGGAAAAAATCTGCTTCGGAACGCATTAAAGAGGGACTTAGATCCACATAACAATCTTTCAGCAATGAGACAAGATCATAGGTAACTGGACCAGTCACAGCATCCTGAAAATCAATCATAGCTAGGGAAAAACTATCGGAAAGCATCAAATTCTTGGAATGATAATCTCGATGAACAAAAACCTGGGGTTGATCAAGGGCTTGTTTTGCTAAAAATGAGTAGATATCTTTTAAGGTTCTCTGAACACCCTTTGAGAGTTTAATCGACAAATGTTTTGTAAGAAACCACTCATCAAAAAGGGTCATTTCCTCGATGAGCTTTTTTTCGGTAAAAAAAGGAATTTCGCAGGAAACGTCTTGCAGTTTAAGTAATTCATTAATAGCCAGCCTGTATAAACTCTCAACCCTGTGCGAGTTTGAGTCTGTTTCAATCTCGCCTAGGAACAATCTATCTCCAAGATCTGAAACTGCTAAATAACCAAAATCAAAATTAAAAGCTTGAACCACAGGGCATGAGATCCCTGATTTTTTTAAAGCGTCTGCTATTCTTACGAAGCTTTGGTTATCTTCCTTTTCGGGTGGTGCATTCACAAACACCAATCCTCCCGAATTTTTAGAAAATCTAAAATAACGGCGAAAACTTGCGTCGTCAGAAAAAGTCAACAGATCTCCGTCGACATACACCTTAAGTTGTGAACAAATCTTTTTTGCCCACTCAGAAAAATGGTTTGAAGCAAAATCTCCCATAAAAACGAACTGACCAAAACTAACTAATGCTTTATCATCGTCACCCAAACAAACATATTCCGCAACAATATAGTCGATGAAAACCATTCTAATTTTATTACTTACCAGCGCATTTACGATCTCCTTTGCAGAGCAAAGGCCTGATATAGAAACGGTTGAGGGTGCTGAAGAAGGAGCATGCAAATGGATAGACGAAGATTCATTAGAAATAGACCCAAGTGATGAAAACATAAGGATCAGTGCTGACAATGCATCTCATGTTGAAGGCGAAATCACCACACTGTCAGGAGATGTAAAAATAACTGGACGAGGGCAAGAAATAAGAGCGTCCCTCTTAACAATTGATAACAAAACCCAGTCATATTCTGGGGAAGGGGCAATAACCCTTAATAAACCAGATTTTTTTGTTCGCGGAGATAAGATTCAAGGCAATCTGCTTAACGAAACCGCTGACTTAGAAGGAGCAAGCTTCCTCTTAAAAGATTCTCTCTTAAGAGGAAGCGCAAAGAGCCTTAGACAGGAAAAAAATACGATATCAATAGTGCAAGGCACATTAACTTCTTGTGGGTCCCAAGATAACACTTGGAGACTATCTAGCAGGCAAATTAAGTTAAAGAAGGCAGAGACCTTTGGTTCGGCGAGAAGCGTGGTCCTAAGAATCAAAGGATTGCCAATTAGCTATGTACCGTTCATGCAATTTCCCGTGGGAGACGAAAGGAAATCAGGCTTTCTTTGGCCAGCTATAGGGCACTCCAATGATGGCGGAACCGATTTAGCGGTCCCCTATTATTTTAATATTTCTTCCTCAATGGATGCTATTTACACTCTCAGAAACATTGCTCAGAGGGGATTAATGCACGAGGGCGAGCTCCGATTCTTAAACTCCTATAGCAAAAACACTATTGGTTCCAGCTTCCTCCGTAAAGACAAACAAACTAGACCAAATCGGAATGAAGGAAATAAAGAGACTGATCGCTGGCTTTTGCAAATAAATCACCAAGGTCGAAGTGGTCCATGGTCATCTAGAATCAAGTATACAAATATTTCCGACATCTACTATTTCGACGATTTGGGCGATTTCTCAAGCTCTGACTCCGAATTTACTAGGCTTCAAAACAGAACCAACGCTTCATCGTTGCTTCAAATCGGATCTTTACAATATGCTCAGCGAAAATGGGATGCCAATCTTGAATTCCGAAATTTTAAATCGCTTGAACCAACAGAGCCTAGACAATATTCGGTGCTGCCCAGATTCACGCTCTCAGGTGGAGTAAAATTCGGGCCAGTCGATACGAAGGGATTCTTTCAAGCAACAGAATTCGACTCAAACGCTGATGAAGCACCCACTGGGAGACGATTAGTCTTAGACGTTCATCTACAAAGTGAATTCAAGCGACCATGGGGTTTTATCGAACCATCTTTTCGTGCACTAACCAAAAGATACAAGATAGATTCATCAGAAAATGCTGAAGCCGAGACGAAGACAGTATCCGCGCTCCAAACCGCTATAGCTTCTGGACTCATTTTTGATAGGCCAGTATCACTTTGGGGAAAGAGGTTTTATCAAACGCTTGAACCTCGCGCTCTTTATTTGTTTAGCCACGAAACAGACACCAATTTTTTACCAAGCTTTGATTCAGTGGAACTATCTAGTGGAATAAACCAAATCTTCAGAAAAACTCGATTTTCAGGATATGATCGTATAGGAAACTCGCAT
>CACFLG010000005.1 GCA_902567095.1 uncultured OM182 clade bacterium | reverse complement strand
CAGGATAGGTTGTGTCGGATATTGCATGAGTGGTCAGTTTGTAGTCGCAGCGGCTGGGAGTTTTCCTGACAATATCGCCGCGGCAGCGTCCTTGTATGGAACACGTATTGTGACTGACAAGCCGGATTCACCGCATCTGCTGGCAGATAGGATAAAGGGCGAGCTGTATCTTGGTTTTTCTGAACACGATCCGTTTGTCGAAGATTTTGTGATTCCGGACCTCACCAGCGCTCTGGATGGTTCTGGGGTCAAGTATTTTCTAGAAACTCACGCAGGCACAGAACACGGTTTCTGTTTTAAGGAGCGCCCGGCTTATCATGAGGCCGCTGCCGAATTGGTTTGGGAGCGGCTTTTTGATCTCTACGAGAGGACGCTTAAACACGCTTTGCTACGTTAGCCTGAAATCGCAACATCCGCAAAACGAATCGAAGGCATGAGCGCGGATCGTTGCCAATTCCAGTGTTGTCGGTTTCCGATCATGTTGATGTTCTTCAACATTTGGTAGAAGTTCCCAGCAACAGTGACGTTTCGAACTGACTGAGATCGCTCGCCGTTCTCGCAAAGATAGCCGGAAGCACCAAAGCTGAATTCTCCAGAGATGGCATTGGCGCCTGAATGCATGCCGGTAAGATCGGTAAGCATCAGGTACTCACCGCCGTGCAGTTCTGTATCCTCAGCGTCACCGGCTGCAATTTCAAGTTGATGCAATCCAACCCCTAGCGGAGAACGTGGACCTCTTTTTGCGTGGCCAGTTGACTGTGTCTTGAAATAGGAGGCCGTCATGCTGTTATGTATCAGTGATTTGAGTTTGCCCGCTTTGATGAGTTCAATTGAGCCGGAGGGTGTTCCTTCATCGTCAAACAAGCTGTAGCCAAAACCATGGACATTGTCTGGTCGGTCCGAGAGGGTAAGGCGGGGATCCGCAATCAATTCACCCTTCTTGTCACGCATCGGATTGATGCCGTCTTTAGCGGATTTTCCTGAGAACATCACCGCAAAAATATTGAAGAGCGACACCTGCATTTCTTTGTCGAAGATGACATCATAGTGTGCGCTGGCTACCGGTTCTCCGTCCAGCATATCGATCGAGTCCTGATATACCTTATCGATAAGTGAGGTTTTGTCGAGATCGGAAAAGAGACGAGCAACCTGACCGGAGCCCTCCATTGCGTTCTTGCCATCCTCTTCAATCAACGCGTAGGCAAAAGCAGAACAAGAGTGGCTCCTTGTAGATGCATGCAAGCCGGCGGTGGAAAATACATGTCGTTCAGCTGTGCCGTCTTGAACTCCGTTATAAGGCACATTCTTGACTTTGTCCTTGGACGACAGCTCACGCTCCAGTGCCAGAGCCAGCTGGATTTTATCTTCCGTCGAGGCTGAATCCGCCGGGCAAAAAATGGCGTCGTCGGTTGAGAGCCGAGCGTCATTGGCGAGAATTTTCTCATGAACCTCGGGGGCCGCATAGCTTGCATTGGTAAGGGCTTGTTCAACCAGTGACTCTAACGAATCAGGGTCAGCTGCCTCGCTATAGGCAGTGCCCACCTTTTCGTCCTTTATTACGCGTAATCCGAAGATACGACTCGATGTGACCTTGTGCTCCTCTAGCTGGCCATTTCGTGCTTTAAGTGAAATAGCATCGCTTTGATCTACAATCAGATCTCCTTTGCCTCCGGCTTTGACGACCAGCGAAAGTACTTGGTCTGCATGTGATTCAATCGTCATGCGTTGCCTCCTACTAAGATGTCATCAACTTTGAGAGATGCCTGCCCAACGGCCGCGGGGATTGAGCCAGAGACGGAGCCACACATGCCACATGCGAGAGAGAAGTCCCGGCCCACCATTGAGATTTCTTTCAACACAGCTGGCCCGGTGCTGATCAAAGTAGCTGCTTTAACGGGATGCTGAATCTTGCCGTCTTTTACGAAGTAGCCCTCTGTCACCGCGAAGTTGAATTCACCGGTGCCGGGCTGAACTGACCCACCACCCATTTGGGCGGCATAGATACCGCGATCGATGGAGCCAATCATGTCGTCGAACTCTGCATCACCGGGCTCTATAAAAGTGTTTCGCATACGTGATGCTGGTGCATATTTATAGGACTCACGACGCCCGGACCCGGTCCGGTCGTAACCAGTTTGCTGTGATCCAATGCGATCGACTAAGAAGCTAACTAGCTTGCCATCCTTGATTAGATGAGTTCGCTGGGTTTCCATTCCCTCATCATCGATATTCAGTGAACCCCATTCATTGGTCAGTGTGCCATCGTCCGATGCACTCACTGCTGGGTTTGCAATTATCTCCCCAAGTTTGTCATGGAAGACTGAAGCTTTTTTGGCGACTGAAGTGGTTTCCAATAAATGCCCACAAGCTTCGTGAAAAATCACTCCGCCGAATCCGTTACCGATTACGACTGGCATT
The DNA here is from genome assembly GCA_902567095.1 of uncultured OM182 clade bacterium. Taxonomy (GTDB): domain Bacteria; phylum Pseudomonadota; class Gammaproteobacteria; order Pseudomonadales; family Azotimanducaceae; genus UBA9659. Next base: position 65,861 of record CACFLG010000005.1, on the reverse strand, counting down.
CTTCCTGAGGGGCAGGCTTTTGCTCCGAAGTTAACGATTGCTTGCCTTGCGGCCTCCGCGCCTGTTCTCTCTGCATCAAGGTTTTCAGCAATCTCCCAACCGATCATGCCGCCATCGCTCCTCATGCCAGTAGCCTGTTTCGAACCGTCTGACGCGATCGATGTCATGGTTGCTCGCACGTAGTGGCGTGTATCTCCTATGTGCAAACCCTCGCTGTTAAATATCTCAATGCGTTGTTCAACTTCGCGGCACATACCGCGGGTTTGGGAAATAAGATTGCTGGCGGCTCTGGCGGCGACGTCAGCTTTTAGCAAGTAGGCGATCCGGCTCTCGATTGCAGGATCTTCGGACAATGGCTTTTTTAAAGGATGATGATTCGGCGCATCTCGATAATCAAAGGCAGTCATCGCCACTAGAGGGTCTCGCAGATCTCGGGCTGCCAGGTCCGACAGAATCCTCTTCATTCCTTCAGCGCTTGTGTTGTTTGTGTACCCGTACAAAACCTTTGTGCCATAGACTAGTCGAAGCCCAATGCCGAAGTCGATACCTGACTCAACTGATTGAACTTTCTCTCCGAGCGTGTTGACGTTACTAGACTGGCTCTTCTCAACAAAAATTTCGGCGAAGTCAGCGCCAAGTGTTAGACCATGGTCGATTACAGATTGGGCGGTTTGAGTGGCTAACACAGCGAGTTCCTATTACTAATTAGATTGGGGATTATAACTCAGGGTCACCCGAAATATGGAATCGTCCTGAAAAAAAAGGGGGTAGGGGGTCTCAATAAAGCTAGAAAGGATTCCCTATTCCTACTTGCTAAGTCACTATTGCTTAAATCGAATCCAAATAGTTATACCGAAGGCAACTGGAGTTCCCATTCCATCGAACCCTTTGAAGGTTTTTAAAATGCCGTGGCCTTCTTTTTTCATTTCACGGATTAAATCCGCGCTGTTTTCAAGATCACTGTATTCACTATAAATGCCATCTTTGAAAGAGCATCTGATTTTGCTGTCGAATAGGGAAATCTCAATTTGACGGTCAATTGACCGATTTTTTTTCTGGAATGTTCCTGATGAGCCCGATGCCTTTTCCATGACTGTATGCCGCCACGAAACGTCTAAGTTAGGGGATATGCGACGAAGTGGAGTCAATTCGTTTTTTTCGAAGGATCTCTCTGAGTTGATAGATATTAAAAAGCCTTGAGCGGCTTCGTGCATTGCTCCGCAGTAAGCTGACCAAAAAGTTTTCCCGATGCCGTCAGCGATTATCCTGCCGCCATACTCGTTTGAAGTATATCCAGGATAGTATTCGGGGTTTTTTTCGTAGAATTCCTGCATCATATAGTCAACTGTCACTATTGCGTCTGCATCCGGATCGCGTTGGTTAGGAACAACAGAATCGACGACGAGGTTCTTTTTTTCGAGCTGGGGTTCTTCGTTAGAACATGCTGTTAAAAACAGCAATAAGGCACCAACGATAGAGATAAATAAACGGGACATATAATTTTAAGACTTTTTATTTGCCGAAGATAATAACAGCAAATTCTCCAAGAGATAGCTCATTCTATGTCTTTCGGTTCGAGGAGCACCTAATCGTTCGTTCAGATCCCTAATACTAGATAGCAGGAGTCCCAGATTGAAAAAGGGGGGTAGGGGGTCCTTATCTCGGTCTTAGTAAATCTTCGTTCTTTTTGTTTTCAGAGACTTAATTTTGGGTTTGAGCAAGATTCTATTGGTATGTAGGTTGGTATGTATATATTTATTGTCATTATAAACTATTGATTTATATGATATATTGGCGGAAGAGGAAGGAGTCGAACCCTCCAGCCACTTTATCAGCAGCTCAACGGCTTTGAAGGCCGCGCGCACCACCGGGTGCATTGCTCTTCCGTGATCGATGATAGCAGGTGTTTTGGTGATCGTCTTTCGTATCTTCCTCATTTGAGGCAAACTCGATACCTGACGCTAGGCGGAGAGTTTGCGGATGGATATAGGTGTTTGCGTGCCAAGCCACATAGGCGACACCGACTATATTGTTAGAGCCGAGGAGCTGGGCTACTCGCATGCCTGGCTCGCAGACAGTCAAATGATCTGGTCGGACTGCTACGCGACTTTGGCGCTCGCGGCTTACCGAACCAATTCTATTAAGCTAGGAACCGGAGTTGCAATTACGGGCACCCGCCCAGCCTCTGTAAATGCGGCAGGGATCGCTACAATAAACGCGCTTGCGCCTGGCAGAACTTTTTTTGGAGTTGGCGCTGGCAATACTGCTATGCGTGTCATGGGGCTTCCGCCCCAGCGAATAGCCAAATTTGAGAGCTATCTCGAGGAGCTGTCTCCGCTGCTTCGGGGAGAAGAATCTCTTCTAAATCATCAGGACGGACAAATTCCGATCAAACATATAATGCCTGACAAAGGCTTCGTTAATTTTGAGGATTCTATTCCTCTGTATGTTTCTGGTTTCGGCCCACGTTCCCTTGGGCTTGCCGGAAAATATGGAGACGGGGCGGTGCTTGCCCTGCCATCAAGTCCAGCAGTAATGGAGAGTCTTTGGGGGTTAATGGAATCAAATAGTCCTCCCGGCTTTGATCGCAGTAATTTCTACACGACGGGACTTACTGCAATGATTGTTAAAGACGAAGATGAAGCAATTGACTCAGCTAGAATTAAATCTGAGTGCGGCGCGATGGTCATGGCGTCGGTGCACTATGCCTATGACCAGTGGAGGAATTTTGGTCACCAACCCCCAAACGCAATGTCTGGGATTTGGGACGACTACACGAGACTTCTTGAAGATTATCCGGAGGATCGAAGGCATCAACGGATACACATGGGACATAATTGCTGGGTTTTGCCTGAAGAAGAAAAGTTTGTAACGGCAGATCTAATTAAGGCTACTTGCATGGTTGGGACTCAGGATGAGCTGATCGAGAGGCTCGCGGCGCTCAATGAAGCCGGCCTCAATCAGGTCATGAATCTGCCTTCCTTTGACCCAAGGTTCAAAGTGCTGGAAGATATCGCAGAAAAAATCATACCCTTCGTATAGAGGAGAGTTCAGTGTCAATTTCAGGTTTTATTGACAAAGGATTAGAGATCATCAAGTGGCCACTGGCTGCGGCGTCGATCTTAATTCTACCCTTCTCTCTGATCGAGCTCAGGGATTCGGGAGTCGTAGGCGAACTATTTTCAAGTAAGGTTACTATCCTGATTGGCTTTGTCGGATACTTTTTGCTCTGGGTATTTATCTTTAGCAAACGCTCTGCAGGATCTTTTTTTTCAACCTTCGAGCATGAATTAACTCACGCTTTGTTCGCTTGGATCACCTTCAAAAGAGTCACAGGTCTCCAGGCTACTTGGAATTCTGGTGGTGTCTGCTATATCGAGGGAGGCGAAAACTGGCTGATCTATATCGCTCCGTATTTTTTTCCTACGCTGATGCTGATTCCGATGATTCTGTCGGTTGTTGTTGATCGCCAGTACTACGACTCTATCGAGGTCATGCTGGGAGCGGTTATGGCCTACCACATAACGTCTACCTATGTTGAGACCCACAGTGGTCAGACTGACCTGCAGGAGACAGGCTTTCTGTTTGCGGCTTTGTTTTTGCCTACCGCTAATGTCATGATCTACGGCTGGGCGCTTATTTATTTCCTTGATGGCCCTGATGAGGCCATAGCCTACGTGTTTAGCTGCTGGTCTACAGCCTGGGATTGGCTGGTGGGTTTTTTTTAGATGAAAAAATATAAAAGTGAGGGAACCATTGGCTAGGAAAAAAAAAGAAAATCTATTAAGACAGATTCTCGTTAGCCCGTACACGCTGCTTGCGTTGTCAGGTTACTTTGGGCTTTGTCTTCTGCAGGTGCATCAAGGCCAAGCCGAATTTCTTGGCTCTATGGGCAGCCTAGTCGGCTCCGCTTTGATGGGTATGCTGGGGACTGGCGCCTGGTTTTTTCCTGTAGTTACAGGTTACGTCGCTTTCGTCCAGATTAAAGGTCGCAAGATGAGCAGTCTAGACCAGTACAGGCTCGCTGGGCTCATTTTTATCGCTTCAGCTATTTTTGGTTCATCGGGCATGGGCGGAGCAATAGGAAATTCTGGCTGGGGAATTTTAGAATCGGTTCTGGGAAGACCTATCTCGCTGCTCCTTTTACTCCTGGTGTTTGCGTTTTGTCTTTCTCCCAGAGAGGTAAAAAAATGGGTCTCCTTGACGATCGGTTATCTGCGCTCAGCCTTCTCGGGTAGTTCAGCTCCACCACCGCCATCTAGAGACGAATCTAAAAAAGACGAGAATAAAAACAATGACCTTGGTAGTGACGAGAAACCGGTCGGTGGTTCTGAGCACTCCGGCGGAGATAAGGTTGCCGGGGGTGAGAGGGGATCAGAAGATATCTCCCGACCTCCTGAACCTGTGAAGGAGCCGGATCAAAAAGATAGGCCTCAGCCGGTTCCCGCTCCCGTCCCTGAATATGGAGACGAGCGGCCGAACATTGATTTTCTGAGACCCTCTGATGAGGAGAATAGAGACGAGGAAGAATTAAAAGAATCTAGCGCTCGTCTAGTGGCGGCGTTGAAGCAGTTCGGGGTCAAGGCTGACGTAGATGAGACGGTCGTGGGGCCGATGGTCGCGACCCATTTTGTGGCGCCAAAGCGGGGCACAAAGATTTCAGAGGTTGAGAGACATCTGCCTGATATAAGCCGTTTCTTGGGTCATCCGGACGACGCGGTCCGACTTAACGCGGATATTGTTGGCAGGGAAGGCAAGATAGGAGTAGAGGTCCCTGTTAAAAACAGGCGCACCATTGGGCTTCGCGAATTAATTACTAACACCTCCCGTGAAAGTGCAGAGATGCAGTTACCTCTAAGAATAGGAATCGACACATTGGGTTCTCCGGTTTGTGTTGATTTGTCTCAAATGCCTCACCTCTTAGTTGCAGGGTCTACCGGGTCGGGTAAGTCAATCGCTTTAAACTCTCTGCTGGTTTCGCTGCTTTACCATGCATCCCCCGAAGGCTTGAGGCTTGTTTTGATCGATCCCAAAATGGTGGAGTTCTCTCATTTCCGTGGTCTGCCTCACCTTGACGGAGAGGTCATTACTGAGACAGATCAGACAATCGATCGGCTAAACGAATTAACCGAAATGATGGATGAGCGATACCGCCTTTTAAATGAGAGCAATTCTAGAAATATAATAGAATTCAATGAATTGGAAGACAATCGTAATAAACTTTCTCACATGGTAGTGGTCATTGACGAACTCGCTGATCTGCTGATGCAGGAAGGAAGTATTATCGAAGATCCGATTGTGCGCCTTGCCCAAAAGGCGAGGGCGGCGGGGATTCATCTTATCATGGCGACACAGCGACCTACGGCAGACATTATCACGGGCCTGATAAAGACCAATGTGCCCGGGAGGCTGGCGTTTCGCGTGAGCTCAAATGTTGACTCACGCGTCATACTGAACCAGAAAGGTGCAGAGGCATTGCAGGGGAAGGGAGACGGATTATTTCTTAATCCAGCGGCGAAGGGTCTTACCCGTTTTCAGGCTCCGATGGTAAGCCTTGAGGAGATCGAGAGGGTCACTGATTTCTGGAAAAGCAGGTAAGCGTGGCCCTAGTTCTCAACCGACGAAGGTCCAAGCATTTCATTGTATAACCCGACAATCGCCCGCAGCGCATCGGATTGAAAATTTTTGCCGACAGAGAAATTAAGAGTAGCAGAAAATTGATCTATCACCTCAGATTCTGCAAGAGGCTCGCTATGCATGAAAACCAACACTTCGCTCTCAACAATCTCTTCCTGAAACAAACTCTGCGACGAAATAAAATTGTCTACCAAGAAAATACGCTCGCTCGCCGGAGACTTTATTTTCAGGAACTGCAGAAGTTGGTCTAGCTGCCCAGACTGATAAATAAAAACAGAAAAATAGGCGTATTTCTCCGATGTTTTTCCGTCGAAGAAATTTCGGTAGGCTCGTTCAGATGATCTAACGGGTATGTCGTAGGTTTTACATATTGCGAAGTAGATGAGCCCAGAAAATATCAGAAAGCTTAAGTCGATCGCATAGGACGTGAAACTCATCGAACCGATCGTGATCAGGATTGAGCTGGTTTCAAGGCCAATGAAGATCACGTCAATTAACCCATCATCAACTTTCAAAATAAAGCAAAGCGAGAGCACTCCGAACATCAATATAGCAAGAAATAGAATCAGGGCGGGTGGGATCGTGCTGAGCCCATTCCCTTGAATTATATTGTCGGCAACGGCCGTGAGTATGCGCGTGTCCTCCGTGAAGGCCGACACGGGAGTGGGTCGCTGGAAAGACAAGCCAGGTGCGGTCAACCCAAACAGTATGTGTTCGTCTGATAAACTTGTGAGCACGGACTTATCACCATTTTCCAGAGCTTCATATAAAACCTTAAACGATATAGATTCATAATTGTTAATGTCTTCTGGCCAGTTTATGAGGTACTCAGTGTCTGTTAATGATCGTGATTCGAGCTCTGCAATCTTTCCAGGAAGCGTTAGTAGCGAGAAACCAGGCTCAGAATGCAGCGCCGCAAAACGTCGAACTATGCCGTCATCATCAATCAACAGGTTATTGATAGCCATTTTGGTAGTGGCAGCCCCGAACTGAGTCACTAATATGGCAACAGTTCGGTCTTCCTCTATGTCTCGAGAAAACGAAAGCTGGCTTGCTTTGACCTCACTAAGCTCATCGTTTTGCTTTGACAAACGCGTTGCAGGAAAGATGACGTTATCCGTCTCCGCAATTATAAAATCAAAGAGTGCATCAGAATCGGGGTCTAGCCTATCAGGGTCAGAGAACATGATGTTAAAGGTAACCGACTTTGGGTCATACTCTGATATCCCTGCTAGCGTCTCTCCAAAGATATCTCTTGGCCAAGGCCACCTGCCGTACTCTTCAGAAAAGTGGTGGAGCGAGGCCTCGTCAATTTCAACGATGAGGAAGCTCGGGCTGGCGTCCGGCATTTTAAATCTCCAATCAAACGCGGTATCGATAGCGCCCTCATCGTATTGGAGGCTTTCGATATCAAGAAGATCGAACTGGAAGTGAAACAAAATCGATGAGAAAACCGAAAATAAAATGAAGAGACCAAGAAAAAAACCGGTTCGCATTTTTCGGGATAAAAGCCCTAGCCGAGCGAGAAGACCTTTCACCGCTTTAGGCCTCGGTACCCTGAGCTCGGGTCAGAATCCACGGCAAATTTTTCGATCTGGGTGGGCAACGACTCTGAGAGTTTATCAACGCGGCTTAGAGGATGGGGATGCGTTTTAAAAAACAGCTGGGCTTCGTTCCCGTCTCGGTAGAACTCGGAGAGGATGAAGAGCAGTTCCTGTCCCGACATCAAATTAAATCCTGCCCGCGCCGCTAACACGGAGCCGTCAAGGTCCGCCTCATGCTCTGCGTTTTTATCCAACCCTTTTGTTGCAAAATCTCGATAAACGCCGCTGAGATCTTGGAATAGCTCGTTTGATTCTTTCATATTGGATTGCATCTTGGAGAGCAAGCGTGACATTTGCTTTTGTTTTTGTATTACCTTGAGATGATGCCGCTTAACGACGTGGGAAATCTCGTGCGCTAAGATAAAGGCCAGCTGATCCTCGGTTTCAGTTAGGTTCAGAAGTCCTCTAGTAATTAGGATGTAGCCTCCAGGGGCTGCAAAAGCATTCACACCGCTCGATTCGATCACACCAAACCTCCAGTCTCTGGTTTGCTCCGATTTAGGAACAAAGCTCACGATATGCTGACCAAGGGTGTTCACGTATTCGAGGATTTTTTTGTCATTGATGAGGGACGCCGCGCCCAGGTAAAGCGCCACGACCTCCCTCCCAATTTCCGATTCTTCATCTCCTGCTGCCCCATAAACAGTGATCCCTCCCGAAAACAACGTCCAGCAGAGACCAATCAAAATCGCGATTTTAAAAGACTTAAAATTCATCGTCGATCTCAGTTCTTCTTTTTGGTTTCTTAGTCGTTTGCTTGTTGCCTGCTTCAAAGACAGTGCTTTCGTTTACTGCCCTCGGATTGAAAGATATCGCTGATATGTCTCGCGTCATTTTAATTTGTCGGAGTTCGATCAATAAGGCGGTGTCTTGTGAGATGTCTTTGAACTGAGAGAAGCCCTCGTAGTCTGCTTTGGCTAGAGCGAGGGTTTCAGCCTCTAGTCCTCTGGCGCCCGTGGCTGCGACGTTATTGCCAGCGCCTTCCCGTCCTGTCTTGAGATCACTTAAAGAGGTTCTGTAATTACCGCTATCTCCAAACCGAAGAGACGACAGCTTGACCCAGCCGTTTTCTCCGTTTGCCTGAATCTGTACCCAGATGCCTTTTCGTGTGAGAACCGTGGCCTTGGTTTTTGGCGACAAGAGAGCCTGAACCGTTGCGCTTGTCTTGGCTTCCGATAGTAGATTGGTCTCTTTTTTTATCCACGCTAGTTGGCTCCAAGCACTGACAGAGAGTAACGACAGAGCAAGCAAGGCAGAGAGCCTAGCTTTTACAGATCGATTCGATTTTTTCATCTATCGGATAAAGTGAAGTGCTCCACAACTCGCGGTAGAAACCCTCAAAATTTTTCGAGAGGAGTTTAATGGTCTCCGTCATCTTGGTCTGAATTTTTGAAATTCCCTCGCATTTTTTTTCTGCGTAAGCTAAAAGCCCTTGCCCTATCGTAAGCGTGCTTTCTGCTTCGGCTTTTACAGACATCATGGGACCGTAGGAATCAGCTTTTACTTCAACTAGAAAGTAGAGTTTGTCACCTTTTTGGTAATAGCCCTCACTAAATCTACTCTCATCCTCTATAAGGGATTCAAGAAAATCAATGGCAGGGAGGGTGTGCCCGCCCGGATATATATCGCTTCTATTCTCCGAGCAGGCTGTTAAGCAGAGCGTAAAAAGAATTGCTGAGGACTTAGAAATCGTCATTCACGTCACTTTCCCAACGATCCGCTTTTTCCGGTTTTGGTTGTCCGGTCCTTTTTTGATTGCTGATTGAGGAGTTCTCTTGAGCGCCAGAAATCACCCCCGAGGCACCCTCATTAAAGCCTCTTCGACTTGCTTCGGGGTCATTTTTTGTCGAGGCGCCTGCCGCTTGCATGCCAGAGATAAGGCCCTTGACGTAAGCTTGATCTTTATGAAATCTAAAGTTTGCCTCCTCAATGAGCTTGACCATCTCGGGTGATCGTGCCAAAGAGTCTGCGCTAACATATGCAACCGCATACTCCAATTTTTCACCGCCCATGGGATTGTCTGTTATACCGGGATGGCTAGTAACAGGAAAGAAAACGTTTTCAGCTTCTTCTCGCATGTTTACGGCTAGTGTTTCTGTAGTGAATGCACCCCTGCCGTCAGCTGCTCCGACTAGGCCTCTGCTCGCTTGAACCTGCGTCCCGACCTCCGAGTAGAGCGAGGATAAGAGCATTGCCTCTGCAAATGCTTTAACCGCTTCTGTGCTAGCGACGCTATTACCTAGGATAGGAATTCCATGCCTAACAGCGTACCAAACCACGGAGCCATTTGGTTCCACGTATCTGCCAAAAGTCGGCCTTTGCACGTCAAGGTCTGACAGTAGGTATTGAAAGAACTGCTTGTTGGGATCCGTGGGTTGAAGAGTGACTGGCTCTCTCCTTAGAGTTTTTTCGGCTTCTTCCTGAAGCTTGGTGCTCCAAACCGCTCTTATAAGCAAGGCAGCGGATCGATTTTCGGGATTAAAACAGAAGAATTGTTTAACAATTTGAACACCATAAAGAGTTTGCCAGGCTAACTTATTCACCGCTTCTTCTTGAGAAACAGCCTTAGCATAAGGCAATATTTCGTCAGCTAATTTCTCTTGTTCGATTTCCAAGGTCTCTTTTTTGTTTTTCAGTGTCTGGACTCGAGCTCTAAGCATGTCTAGCTGCTCTTTCTCTTCTGATGTTATGTCTGAACGATTATATTCTTCGTTAAGTCGTTTATTTATACCGTCAATTGAAGACCCAATCCGATCACCAAAGGTAACTCCCTCCATGTAGTCTTCATCTGCGTCTAGTAATGCCTCATTTACTCGTCCTAGTTCCTCGTTGACTGCCTCTATCTCTCCGGCAATTTCTTTTCTGTTGTTAAGTAAATCCTCTCCCTTTTTGTATATCGCCTCCTCATTTGTCATCCCGGTCCTGGGTTGCTTCAGGTAACGCTCAACAGTCATGTTGTTGTTTATTTGAGTAATAATCGCTGCTTTTGCCTGAAGAGTAGCCATTGCAAAGAGCATATCCCGCGCGATGACCGCATCTCTGCTGGGCGTGGAGGTGACTTCAAGTTTTTGGAAAGAGGGAGTTCCGCTCCCAAAGTAGATATCGTTGTCTTCGGTAAATCTTGGACCTAAATAATTGGCCCCTTTTTGCGATTCCTGCTTTAACCACGCCAACTCCCGTTCTCTAACGTCTTCAACGGGATTCGGACATATCCCCTCCGCAACGAAGGCAGAGGCTTGAGCTCGTTTAACTATTTCGCTCTCAGACGTTGGCCCAGAGATGTTGGAAAGAAGTTGCCTGACCTCTGAAAAGGGGTCCTCTTCATCAGAACCGCTTTCTGAGGAACGACTATAGGTCTCGGTCTCTTCTGACGCGGCTTCAGATTTTGAGGTTGTATCACCTAAATCGCTACAGGACTCAGGCCCAAAAAACATTACGAGCCCTGCGATAATGAGTATCGTGATAATAATTTGCATAGGTTTTCCTCTTTCAAATATTCGTTTGTTTTTTTAGATCCGATCTAGAATTCTTCCTCCAAAGCTTTCTTCTCTTCACTGATTTCCTTACGTACCTTTTTCTTCATTTTTGAACTAGATGCTGAGCTTTTAGCTATTTTGTAGGCCACGAATTGTCTTGATCTTTCTGTTAGCTCTTCCCTGATTCGATTTAAATCTTGCTCGTTTCCCGATATTTCTCCAAAGCTCACTTTGGGCAGTGTCCGGGTGACTTTTACTTCGCCCATAAAGCTCTCTTCCCAGGTCATCACTTCTTCCGTGTATGGGTCATATATCCTGTCCCCTCGCCGGTATATTTTGAAGACATCCCCTTGCTTGTTGAACTCTGAACCAAAATTAAGGCTTACCTGGTTGTCCTCAGAGATCGAGGTAAGAATAACCGGGTATATGGCGTCAAGGATCTTGTCCACTATCCTGGTGCTAATGATTTCTGCGGACAGTGACCCAATGTTTCCTTCATTCACCGCTTGGCCAGACGCAGCGAAATCTGCTTGGGTCAGACGGATTCGAGCAACATCATGAAACTTTGTCTCCGAGGTATACATATCGATGATCTGATAGTTAACCCTTGCGGATACGTCAGGAATTTTTATCCTTATTAGGTCGGAGGAGGGCGCAATCTCAGTGAGTTTCAAGGAAACGGCCTCTACCTTACCAACGAGAACGAGATCGGGTGGGAGACCGTTTTTGACGATCACCTTTTCTGTCAGCGAGAGCAAGGGGTTTTCAATTATGGCGTCCAGCTCCTGACGAAATTTCGTGCCAAGGTTTTGCTCAAGCACCGAGAATTTCCTCGAGGACGTCAGTTTGGATTTGAGGAGACCGGTCAAATCACGAGCAAAGGGTCTTAACGATCTTTTTTCTGCCCGCAGGTCAGAGATGGCAATGGCTTTTCTCCCTCCCGCTCGCTCTAGATCAAGGACCGTGACCATTAGAATGGCGTTCCACTCCTGCAATTCTTTGTTATACAGGACGCTTCTGATCTCTGAGGATCTTATTACGCCAGCAGTCTCTTTGCTTACATCTACATAAGAGCTTTGAAAGAACCTAGAGCCCTTCTCGTCAGAGGACAGACCTCGTTCTGCTTCGATTGAGGCAGACATTTTAGTTCCGGTGACCATTTGGATTGCGTTGATTTGGGCCCAAGTGACCGCCTCGTCACGACTGCTTCCGGTCCCAAGAACTTCGATGGTTTTGTAGGTCACTTCCAGCGCGCTGATTCCCTGGCACAGAGCGCCAGAGATCAGGAGCATAAAAATCAGATATTTTTTCACGTGCTTACGCGCTAGTCACCAAAATCGAAGTCGCTTGCGCCTTCAACCTTGCTTAGGTCGATATTTGAAGATTTAGCGTAGGTGAAAATCTGTTTTGTGGCCTTTGCCCAATTCTTTGCGAGTTTTGGGGTTTGCTGCGCGACGTACATGCCCGTACCCAGCTTCTTCTTGAGCTTTGTCGCACCCATCATGCCGGCATTCTTAATTTCTCCGGTCGCCTGCTTGCCCCAGGAACCAGCGGCGCTTGCTAGGTCCTTGACGGATAGAGTTCCCCTTATGTAAGGGGGCAGCGCTAGTGCGTAGTTTGTTTTGCCGGTTGCGCCAATCTCTGTCTTTGCGTCTAGCTTCTCACCGATTGATTCCGTGGCGTTGCCTGAAAGCTTCACCGCTCGTTTAAGGCAATCAGTTCCGCAGTCTCCTTCTAGGCTGGCGATTTCAGTATCCAACGCCGCGGCCTGATCAGCTTGATCGAAGGCGACGGAGAGGTACTTTTGAGCAAGAAGTATCGAGCCGAGTGTGGTCTTGAATTGTGAGACCAGAGCATCTTGGGAATCCGCAGCGGATTCACTGGCTTCCGCAGACGCTGCCTTGTCGTCTGACTTTCCTGGCATGCCCGGCAATTTGATTGCGTTGGCGGTCATGGACCCAAAAAACATAAGTGATAGGCCTATAATTATTATTTTCTTCATGCTTTTCCTCCCTAAAATATGTTGTTTTGTAGCAGCTGGGCGCCGAGTTGACTGGCTGCCTCCCTAGATGCCTCTAATATCGCATTGTTTTCTGCCGCGGTCGATGTTATTCCTGCGCTTTTTATCTGGACTGGTCCGTAGGAGCCCACGGTCTCGTAGAAAAGCCCGTCATATCTGTAAACTTGAGCTTTTACATCCACCACTACGATTGGCTCCTCGTTACCACGATCTCTTATTGGCGCGCCCACATCAAGCCGGGCTATAACTAGCAAAGGGATGATGCCCGAGATAGCTTCAAAAGCGCTGCTTAGCGTGGCGTTGCTGATATTCTCGCTTGAGGCAAACTCCTCCTCAAAAAGCGCGACATTAAATTTTCCTTTGCTAATCGCTTCGACTTGTGAATTGTTGATGGGCCGGTAACCGAGGGAGACAAAAATTTCGTTGGTGGCGGTTTCCAACCCGTCTGGACGAAAGGTCTGGTACTTTATCTGGTCGGCTTTGTATGCTGTATTCCCTCCAGACTCAGTCTTTTTAGTCGACACCGACATTCCCTCTGCTTTCATGGATCCATCCGCACCCACTTCCGCTGCCTGCGAGGCCTCGCTTAGCTCGGTTGTTCGTGAGATCTCGGTTCTTCGCGCGTCAAAGGCTTTGAGCTCGCTCTGCCTTCGGGCGACAAAGATGGAGGTTAATCTTGATCGATCTTTGACCGCCATTTGGTTGAGGGCGAGGGTTCTGTCAAACGCGGATTTATTGAGCTCTCCAGTCACGGCGATTTGCAGATTCTTCTTGCCTCGCTCGCAAATCACTCGAATATTTGGATTTAATATGAAGTCATCAATAGTTCTGGCTATTTCAGCTTGTTTCGCGTCGTAAGCGTTAGCGACAGCGATTCCGCTGTTTGCAACGTGTCTTCTTACTGAGTTGACCTTTGCTCTCTGAAGCGTTTCGGCAAAGGTCTCTTTGTCACGCTTACCTCGAACGTTGTTGTCTCGGATACATTTGCCGCTTAGTATTGCGGATGAGGTTCCCTTGATCTCCACTTGCTGCGCTTGAGCGCTCTGCCAGAGCAATGAGGCAAAGACTCCAACTAAAAACATAAGAAAGATAAAAGCTGATGACGGCCGGGCGATCCTTTCTTTCATTTCTTTAACTCCTTACCTGATCAATGACCTGCTTTTTAACATTTTTTAGAGATTTAACAATGTCTCTCGTTTTTGATTTTCCGGTTGTTCTTTTTTCTACCCATTTCTTGTCTGGCTTGTCGATTTGAATGACTATTTGATCAAGCAGTGACAGCAGACTTAGTTCGTACTCATGCCAGAGGTTCTCTGTCATATCCGAAGTCAGTCGTTTTACGTTTCCCGCTTGGAATTTCTGCTTCATTCGAGACGCGTCAAAGTCTATATCTATTATCTGGACTTGAACACCGGAGATATAAGACACAACCTTAGTGCGGTTAGTCTCTTCGAGAATCTTCGAGCCAAATCCTCGAAGTGTAAGATCTATGTGGAAGCTTGCCTCAGGAATTTTAAAATTCATGAGGTCTGTTTCAAAAAACTTCAGTGTCATGCTGCTCTGGATTGCTTGGCTCTTAACATATGGCAGCACTGGAATCATAAGGCGTGTGCTCATGGATGAGGAGACGCTGGACGCGATCAGTTGTCGCATGTAGTCGGGGTCTTGATCAAGATCCTTCAAAACCTTTGCCGCTTGAGGGGACAGATCAATATTTTTAACTCTAATATGTGAGCGCCAGGCCTGACGGATTTCTGTGTCCTGAACAGCTTTCATGAATTCTGTAATTAAATAAGATTCTGAGAGGTTCTCGAACCACTCTTTTTCTGTGTCCCCAAAAAACATAATATTTGCGAGCTTCGACCTATCATTTTCGGTGGGTTTCCTTGGTAACGATGTGAGCAATGTCAGCCTAATAGGATGTGACGAGACTATGGCCTTTTCGTCAAAGTTAAAGGCCAAAATGGTGGCGTCGATGTCAAAGCTAAGTTGGTACTCGTCGTCGCTGAGTTTGGTTTCAAGCATTCTCTCTCGTTCGATCGCTAAAGCGACAGCGAGTGCCTGCCCTCGCTTTAAGCGGTTTTGAGCATTCGCAGAAAGGAAGGCCCCATTTTTTAATTGTTTGCCCTCTGCTTTTTCCCGTAGATTGTTTCTGAAGTTGGTGCTTTTGTTAGAGTCCTCGTCGCCTATGATGCCAAAGGTGTAGGGCATTGAGTCCCTCGCAAGTGATAACTCTGAAGTGAAGGCAATACCGGAGAAAGGTATTTGAGTCTCGCCGCGACCCTCGACAGAGAGAATCAGGCAGATCAACAGAGCAATGGATGTTAGACATGATTTCAAATTCACTTCACCTTCCTGTCTATGGCACGAGCCTTAACGTGCCCCCTGTCCATCGTCTATCTTCACGTAGGTCCCGGTCACAAACTCTGACGCGGGGGAGACGAAGTAGAGCAGGGAAGAGTCCATCTGCGCTGGATCTCCGATGCGACCGCGTGGGAACGCCGACGAGAAGTCGCCCATCCGCTCCAGCATACCGTCCATCATCTCAGAGGAAAAAGCGCCTGGCGCGATCGCGTTAACGTTGATGTTAAATCTTGCCCACTCGACCGCGAGGCACTCAGTCATTCGAATTAAAGCGGATTTGGTTACCGAGTAGAGTGCGGCCCCGTTTCCGTCGTACCTAAACGCGCCCACTGACGAAATATTCACCATGCGCCCAGGTTTTTTTGCTTCGATTAGTCTCCTCGCGACCTCGCAAGAGAGCTTCCAGGGACCGATAAGGTTCGTCCCAAATACCAGGTCAGTAAATTCATTGCTCATCTTGTGCGCTCTTTGGGCATCAGGTATCCCTGCGTTATTTACGAGGATATCCACCAGCCCTAACTCTTTCTGAGCTTTGTCGACAACCTCGGGTATTTGTTTTTCATCCGTGATGTCGAAAGGGATTGGGTGACATGTCCCGCCTGATTCCCTAATTTCTTTGGCTAATTCATCTAACCTTTCTGCTCGTCGACCGGTCAGGGCGACCTTTGCGCCGCAGGCGGCAAGCACCAGCGCGAAGCGCCGGCCCAGGCCCGAGGTGGTGCCTGTGACCAAAGCCACTTTGTCTTTTAAATCGTTAGATACGTAGGGCGTAGGGAAGTCGGTCATCTCAGTCTCTCGTGTTAGTCAATCTTCTTGTCCGGAATCTCACAGAAAAAATCTGTTTCTATCTTCTCACAGGATGGTGAGTTTTTGTGGGCCCCTGCGCTCCATGTGGGGATCGCCATCGAATAAAGCCCTGAGCCGCCCGCCATCATAATTAAAATCTGCTCTGGACCCGTAAAGGCGTTTCGGTTTCCCTCTCTATTGCTCGAAAATGCGGGGACAAGTCGCTTGATATCCTTCTCCGTATGGAGGCACCTTGTGTGCAACTCTTCGCTGATTGTTGTCCGGTTAAGACCGGCGTCGGCGAGCACCGCTGCATGCTCCGGATTAAGAATAATCAGCGCAGACCCGCCGGTAAGTATTGCGTTGTTCGTCGCAGGGTTAGTCAGACCGATTGCGAGAATATCTAGCAAGCCCTTGTAGCTCTTGGGGTCATCACCGTCCGCACCGAAAAGCACGGAGTGGGGCGCCTCGCCCCCCATCACCGTAACAATGCTTTCATCCCTTTCAAATCCAAAAGAGGTGTGCAAGGGTTCAAATGGACTTTCTTCTTCGTTTTCGGCTAGGCAGTATGTGAACTTGCCTGGGTGCCCAAGCAACGCCATGTCAGAGCTTCCGGGTCGCCCCCCTCCAATATTGATCATGGCAAGCCTAAGCGCTCTGCCAATGCTGGCGTTTGCTCTATGGCCCGGGCCCAGGGCTCCGTAGCCTGACGAGATTGGTCCGCAGGAGAACCTCGCGGGCCCATTCACAATAATGAGAGGCGCGGTGCAGTGTGTGGTGGCTTGCATCTCAGTCAAATCAAATACCGGGTTGATCACTGCCTTGACCGCAGCCAAAACGACGGGCATGTGATCCGGAACGCAGCCCGCCATTACTGCGGCGACGGCTATTTTTTCGATCGTTGCTACGCCATTCCCTGGACCCATGGCCCCGATGACCATGTCTGGGTCATTGCCAGACGCAAGCGCCATTCTGTCTACTCTGCTTGGAGTTGGCACAACCACCGGCAATCCGTCGGTTAAGCCTTTCCTGTGGAGATCTTCTAGCGCGTCTTCTTCTGATTTTGCGGTTAAGAGATCACGCATTAGTGTCTAGCGAGGCGATCACTTGGGTTGCTACAGATTTTGCAATCATTCTCATGTTTTCCGTTCCAGATCCCGCGACGGGGTGTGGTAGCTTTACCCTTGGAATCTCTGGCATCCCCAAAGAGACCGAGACAAAATCCCCTTGCGGCCAGAACTCTTCCGTCACCAGGGCTACAGCGGGTATGTTGAGCTTTGCGATGTTGATTCCGTCACGCACGGTGCCGGTGGTACAAGATCCTCAGTGCCCGTAGGCCGCTACTACCGCCTGACAATCGGACGTGATGCTTGATAAGAGCTCGGGACTCGCCGCGATCGAGGCGTTCCCTTTATTGTAAAATTCTTTTTCTATACCCGGCTCAAGCTCTGATAATTCATCTGCTAACAATGCGAGGAAATTTTCTGAGTCGGGAAAGCCGTTTGCGAGGAATCCAATTTTTATTGCGTTAGCACCTTTAATCGATGCTGAAAGTCGGTAGGGCGTATTCTCTATGGAAGATTGCCCTTCAGGGTTCACGTATTCGAACATAGCGTTCCTCCGTTTCCAAAATATTAATATTTCATGAATCTGACAGTTTTAATCTAGAGGTTTCTTGCGAACAATTCCAAGGGTTTTATCCCTTATTTTGTCTACTAAGGTCAGATCCTATCGTTTTCGATGCTAAGTAGTAAAAAAGGAAACTCAACAGGTAGACAACGTTACACGAAAGCAGAGACCAGCGAAGCGACTCGACCTCGCTCATCAAAAGATATGCCTGCAAGGTGTCACTAATAAAACCCACGGCCGTGGGGCCGAACACCAAGCCGATAAAGTTCACGATAAAAAGCATGAGCGCCGACGCGGATGCTCTCATTGCAAGAGGAGCGAGCGTCTGAGTCATGCCGAAGGTGGGCCCGGTGTAGAGATTCACCAAGAAAACAGGGATGGTGTAGATGAGTAGAGCGTAGAAGAGGCTGTCGACCATAAAGACCGCGGCCCCCGTCGGGAACGCAATCAAAAAAGCGATCGCAGGAATTAACATGTAGTATTTTTTATCTTTCTTTCCAAAGTAGTCGCCAGCGAATCCGGAAATAATGGTAGCGACCCCCCCAAACAGGCCAATTATTAGGCCCAGCGCGGTTCCGATCTCGCCAGTACTCATGTCATGAGCTCTCACGAAAAAAGAGGGCATCCAGGCGATAGAGCCATAACCAACAAACGCCTGAGTTCCGGCGCCAAGGGCGATGTATCGAAAAGAAGGGAAACTCCACATGGTTCTGAGAACCTCTGAAAAGGGAACCTGATCTGATGCTTTTTCTGATTCTTCTGAGTAACCCCTTGGAGGTTCCTTGATTGAGAACTTAACGACGAGTGCAAGCACGATCCCAGGAATTCCAACCAAGAAAAAGGCATTTCGCCACCCAAAAAACTCATTGATCCACCCACCAGCCAGGTTTCCAAAAAGGATGCCAATCGGCACGCCTAAGGCGAAAACGCCTAAGGCTGAGGAACGCGACTCGGGAGAAAAATAATCTGCGATAAGCGAGTGAGAAGGGGGGCTTCCACCTGCCTCTCCGATCCCCACCCCAATCCTTGCAATGAGCAACTGAAAAAAATTAGTCGCTAAGCCTGAAAGGGCAGTCATTAATGACCAAACACCCAGTGAGATCGATATTACGTTGACTCTAGAGTATTTGTCAGCAAGCCGAGCTATTGGAATCCCTAAAGTTGCATAGAACAGTCCGAAGGCTAAGCCCGACAGAGCACCAATTTGCGTGTCCGAAAGTCCAAGATCATCCCTGATTGCAGGGGCTAAGATAGCTAAGATCTGTCTGTCGATGAAGTTGAAGACGTAAACAACGGTAAGTGCTCCGAGAACATAATGCGTGTAATTCTTTGTGTAGAGGGTTTTCTTCAAGGTTTGTTGTCCGCTTAACCCGGTGCCCCTTCGAAGCTGGGGACGTCTGGAGATATGTGGTGAAACGATTGCTTGTCCTTGGTAAAAATTGCGGCAGACGGCACAAAAAACGATGGGTCGTCCATCGTCCCAATTTTTAGTGCAATCGAGCCCTTTAATCTTGGAGGCTTAGTTCCAAGTGCCGTTCCGCAAATGGAGCAGAACAGACGGGTAACAGCGCCCTCTAAATCGTCTCTGGTGAAGCTAGAAATAAACTCTTCGCCTTGTAAGAAGGTTAGATCGCTGTCGGATCCTAGCACCAATACGTTTGGGTTTCCTCCTGTTATGTACTGACATTCTCGACAGTGGCATTGAAGCGAAGTCGCGATATCGCCGTCAAATGAATACCGAATTCTCTTACAATAACACCCTCCGCTAATCTTCATTCGCTTGCTTCCCTTTAGCTAGAGCCAGAGATAATGCCACGTTTTAAGCTATTATGCTTAGAACTCTTTCCAGGTGCTCAGATTGAATTGTTTTCCATTCCAGCTTAAGCCAAGGCGTGCAGATATCGCTATTACGAGCAAGTTCTTTTTCCATATTTTCAATCGGGACATATTTGATTTCAGATATCTCTTCTCGGTTAAATTCTATGTCTTCCTCTCGGACGTGGCCAAGCCAAACTGAACATAGTTCGTGCTCCGTGCCAACGTCCTTGAACGAAGCTTTGTACTCAAATTTATACAAGTAATGAACCAACGTGGAAACATTGAGTTCTTGTTCCAGCCTGCGATGCACGGCTTCCTCTAATTCCTCACCCACCCGTGGATGGCTGCAGCAGGAATTAGCCCAGAATCCCGGCCACAACGGTTTCTTTAAGCTTCTCTTTTGTAATAAAAGTTGTTTTTGATCATTAAACAGAAATATTGAGAATGCTCTGTGCAAACGGCCTTTCCCTTGGTGGGCGTCCTGCTTGGTTATCTGCCCAATCTTTCTATCGCTTTTGTCGACAAGGATCAATTTCTCAGTAGGCGATGAGACGGTTTGGTCGTTTTTCACAGTTTGACCTGAAGGACCTTGAACCCTTTGTTAGAAAGTGCTGACGCGACGGGCTCAGTTTTTTCTTCGCATAAGGCGACCATTGAACCGCCGCCCCCTGCGCCAGTAACTTTAGCGCCAATCGCGCCCTGGCTTCTTGCTATCTCTATCATTCGGTCTAACTCAGGAGAGGACACTTGAATAGCTGACAAAAGACCTTGATTGATGTTCATCATCTCTCCCAATGTTTGGTAGTCCCCGCTCCGGATAGCAGAGATTCCCGACCTAGCAACTTTTTCGAAGTTTTCGAAAAGGGCTTCGTATAATTCCGTGTTCTCTTTCCATCTAGCCCTTACGCCCGCTACCATCTCTGCTGTTAAAGAAGGAGTATTTGATATGCCTATGACGAGGCTGACGGGTTTGTCGAACTTAAGAGTTTCTATTTTCATAGAGGGCTCTCGCTGGTAAACCAGGGGCTCGCCAAAGGTCGCAATAGTATTGTCGATGCCTGAGGCTGTCCCGTGCGCAGCGGTCTCACACACAAAAGCAAGATCGTTGATCTCTGGATCCGTAAGATCCAATTTAAAGTGTTTTGAGACACACCTTATAATCGAAACCGCGATAGCAGCAGATCCCCCTAAACCCACTGCAGCCGGAATGTTGGGCTTTACCCGAAGATTAAATTTTTTGTTGGATACCCCGAGTGTCTCGAAAACATCTTGTAGGGACTTCCACCATTCATTGTTAGATTGTTTTAACCGTCCATCAAGATCCCAGGCAGGAACCTCAAGCTCATTCCTGCCATCCGAGTCGCTTATCTCAGTTATAACAGCGTCTTTGATTGGAACCGCCACGGCGGGTTTACCGTATACAACGGCATGTTCTCCAAGCAAAATCACTTTTCCATTTGCAGTTGCAATCGTGGCGTGTTCATTTTTCTTCGCTACGGTCTTGTTCGTTTTTGAAGAGAGGTCTTCAAGAATTTTTTTGGCTTTGGTGACGGTAATCTCGTCCGATTCCTTGAGTTTTCTCACTACTTCATCGAAGTGTTTCGGCGGTGTGCCCGCGGTCAGTGCCACGCTACGAGAGTGGAGAGACATGTGCCCTTTCTGAATTCCTTCGGTCGCTAGGGCTCTAAGTGCAGCGAAGTTTTGCGCGAGCCCCACCGCGCCCATCAATTCAGCTAGCTCTTTTGCATTTGTGATCCCTAAGAGTTTTTGGCTAATTTGAATCGTCTCATTTGCTCCTAACGAGCCGCCTTTCGTGCCCACCTTTAAGGGTATTTCTAAAGTGCCCTGCAGTTTTCCCGAGCTGGTAGCTTGCCACTTCGAAAGGGATTTGTAGCGACCTGTTTTTGCTGCAAATGCGTGAGCTGAGGCTTCAATCGCCCGCCAGTCATTTCCGGTAGCGATGGCGAGCGGATCAATGCCATTCATGATTCCCTTGTTGTGGGTTGCGGCGCGATAAGGATCTATCTCTGCGAGCTGAGAGGCAAGAATCACTCCATCCCTTACCTCGTCACCCCTAAAACCTTTTCCTTTTAATTCGTTCGTATCTATCTCTACTTTCGTTTTGACGATAGATCTATCTGCGAGGTTGCTAAGTATACGCAGGAAAACTCTTCCCTCGGTCAAGGCTTCCAAATCATGCGCGAGGCTTTCACACATGGTGTTCACAACATTAGCTCCCATCGCGTCGCAGGTGTCGACTAGAAGATGCAGGATCACCATGGCCGGCTGATCTTCCGTTGGCTCAAAAACTCTTACTTCAATGTCTTTCGCCCCTCCACCCCGCTCTGCCATTCTCGGGTGGGCTTCATTGGCCTTTTCTAAAAGGGAGGATTTATTAAACAAAATTGCGGTTTTTGCGTCTTCGCTATTTTTTGGAGACACGATCTGCACCTGGCCGATTAACAAAGACTCTTCAAGAAAAGATTCTGCACCCCCGGACCCTTTGAAAACCTTCGCCGCAGAGCTCAAACCCGCCACAATGGAGGGCTCTTCTACAACTAGGGGTACCATGTAGTCCTTGTCATTCACTAGGAAATTCAGTCCAAGACCCAATGGTAAGCCCATGACACCGATTACATTCTCTATCATCTTGTCTGCGCGCTGGGTGGACAGCAGGTGTCTGTCTTCAAGAAGGGCCTTAAAATCGTCCTCTGAAATTTTCCCGAAATCTTTAAGCTTCTTTAGCCTCTCGAGGATAGATAGCTTATAAAAACCCGGAATCTGTCCTTTTCCCATTATCTTCCTCGGCACATTTTCTCTTTTTTAAAGGATAAAGTTGACGATGTTAAGGGAGCTTAAGCGCTCGCTAAATTCTTTTATCCGCTGGGCGTCATCACTAAAGGAGATTCCAAAGTCACCGCCGCCCGCGCCCGAGGGCTTGTAAGCTAAGCCCGCTTTTTTGCTTTCGGTTTTCATTCTTAAATGGTTATCACTATAGAAGTTAAGCTGGGAAGTCTTTGAAAAGATCTCCAACGCCGCATCGAATTTTATAATATTTTCGATAAGATTTGATATGTTTTGTTCTTCGACATTATGCGTGCACGACAGTGAAATTTTAGCTAGCTCCTCCATTTTTGAATAAAACCTTGCACGACTTTTGGTTTTCCATTGTTCCAGCTTGACCAGGAAGTTCGAGGTCGAAGCTGACTTTCCTGTCCATATAGCTAATACGTGCAAGCCTTGAAGCCGATCGACCGGTCTGGGGCCTCTATCTTGATTAAACAAGATAGGCTGCCCATGCGCAGCCAGCGCAACATCGCCACCGCTGCCTTTTTTTCCCTGAAAGAGATTGTGGCATCGGGTCCCAAGCTCTATCGTATCTTTCATACTAAGCTCTGGACGGAGGCATTTAATTGTAGAGACGGTCAGAGCAGATGACGACCCTAAACCCAGCTTTTGTTTACCTCTAAAGAATGGTCTCGTGTCTAAAATAGTCATCTTGTTTTTAAAGCAATTTACTCCGACCAATTCAGCAATAGCAGATACCAATGGAAGTTGCTTCAGAGCCTCCGAGAGATTTAAGGTAACCTTTTGCTCAGAATGGGTTACCACTATCGACTCTTCAGAGGCCACTGATTCGGTTTTTGCTTCTAAGGGTGCAGGATAAATTAGAGCTGTGCCGCCTTCCAGTACCGTGTACTCCCCGAAAATAAAGAGCTTGCCCGGAGCGGACGCTCTCATGCGAGCTGCTCAATTTGGGGTTCTCCCCCCACCTTCGTAACGATCCTTCTAGAAATACCCGACGTTGATTCGAATTGTTCGAGAACTCTTTGGGTGTCAGAAGGATCACAGATTAATTTCACTTGCGGGCCAGCATCGATCGTAAAAAAAACGCGCAAACCTTTTTTTTGGATCTTCTGGACTTGATGGAGAATTTCTACTGTTGTGGGGTTCCAATAAACGTGAGGTGGCTTCGATGTCATTATTGTTGAGTGCATTTTAAGACAATTATGCTCGCTGATTTGAGCGAGCTTCCAAAAGTCTTTTTCTTCGATGGCATCTTTTGCTTTTAGAAAATCGGCTTCTTGTGTATCTAGCCAGGCCGAGTAAAAGGGCGAAGTGTCTTTGGTCAGGTTCATTGAATCTGTAGAGCTCATCTTTTTCGGCTGTTCTTCGGTCACAAGCACGAGAATGTCTAATGGCCATGGATCTTCGACGATCAGAGGTTTAGCGAACGGGTCGGGGCCGGTATCCATTTGCACAAAACCGCCATAGATAGACCTCGCTGCGGATCCTGAGCCAAGCCGAGCAAGCCTAGAAATATCTTCTCTGGGCATATCAAGGCCATAAAACTTGTCTATCCCTAATGCAATGGCTGCGAAACCTGAAGCACTGGAAGCTAGGCCGCTTGAGGCTGGAAAGTTGTTTTCTGTTTCTATTTCTAATCCACCGGAAACACCCAGTAATTTTTTTGCCATGAAAACATAATTTAGTATCCGCTGTTCGTCAGATTTTTTGAACTTCCCAATCAATGTGTCCTTATCTTCCCTTGACTCAGAGATTATGGTATCGGTGCGAAGATCTTCTATTCCAACTGATAACGAGGGTGCGGATGGGATATTTTTTTCTAGGTCTGTTTTTCCCCAATATTTGATTAGCGCTACATTAGCCGCTGCACTGATTTTGATTGGAGCTTTTTTCATGATTAAGTTTTATTATGTTCAATGGTTGAGTGTTCGAAGGATACACTATATTCAAGAGTAACTTTACTAAGCCGCGCCACTCCCATAAGGATAAGAGCAAAGATGGAAAAAGACAGTGCTTTAGAATTCGAGCGGTGGCGTGAAAAGAAAAAAATAAGAGTAAATGAGCTCTTGGATCGTTTCATCGAAGCTCACTGTCCCTCAGTTATTTTAGAGAAGGCGCTAAGGCATGCGCTTTTTGCAGGAGGGAAAAGAATACGCCCGCTTATTATCTATGCCACCTCAGAGGCTTTGGGTGTTGAAGCGTCTCAGGTGGACCCTGTTTCAGCCGCCATTGAGATGATGCATTCATATTCGCTCGTTCACGATGACTTGCCCTCTATGGACGATGATGATTTTCGAAGAGGGAAGCCTGCAGTCCATAAGGAGTTTGGAGAAGCTACCGCGGTGCTGACGGGCGACGCTTTGCTAACCTATTCTTTTGAAGTCCTGGCCGATGGGGCGACAGATTTAGCCATACCCGATTGGACAAAAATTCTTGCGAAAGCTGGCGGAGCCGAAGGAATGATTTATGGGCAATTATTAGATATTGAGTCTTCAGAGAGCCTGTTGTCACTGAAAGAGCTGGAGTTGATGCACCGAAAAAAAACTGGCGCGTTATTTTCGGCAAGCGTGGAACTGGTTACTGCATTAAGACCAGGTGAGAGTTTCCCAGAACTGCATCTCTTTGCCGATCATCTTGGGCTTTGTTTTCAAATTAGGGATGATCTCCTTGATGTGCAGGGCAAGCCTGAAATTATGGGTAAGCCAGCCGGGTCTGACAAGAAGAATAACAGGAGCACCTTTGTAAGCATCTTAGGCGAGGAAGAGGCCGAGCGTAGGCTTGAATATGAGCTTGAACTCTCATTAGGTTGCCTGCAAAAGATTGAGGGAGACACGACCAATCTAGAAAATCTCGCGAGATTGATCGCTAGCAGATCGCACTAAAATTTTCTAGCGCTTAGGGAATCCCAACTTCGATAAGTTTTCAGCTAAATCTTGTCCTGCGGTCCTTACATTGACGCTTTTATCCACCTTTAAAATTTTCCCATTATCGTCTACGTATATAGTCCACCTCTTTGCGAACCCGATCGGGTTGTATGCGCCAAGAGCCTTCGCTGCAAATCCGTTTTTGTCTGATAGCATAGTGAACGAGGCCTCGTTTTCCTTTTTGAATCTGCTTAGGGTCTCCACACTGTCTGCGCTGCTAGCCATAAAATATTTCAATTCGAAATTCCTGATCACAGAATCACTGTCACGCAGCGATTTGCACTGCATGGTTCAGCCGCCGGTAAAAGCTTTGGGAAAAAAAGCTATCACGAAATAATTTCCCTCTAATGTATCTTTGGAATAAGGGGCGCCGTCTGTACCTATCATCTCGAAGTCGGGAATGGTTTGGCCGACTAATACTTGAGTGGCTCCCGCACTAGAAAAAAGAGAAGATGAAATAAATAAAACTATGTTTTTCAGGATTTTTTTCATTTTTTACCCTTGATGCCCAACAGTTACTCTATGATTTGTCTTTTGTCTCCCAGTCTCCTGGTGACCCCTTGTCTGTCAAAATACTCGAGAATCTCTATCGAAAGATTTCTGCCTATCCCGGTTATGTCTCGATAGCTTTTAACCGAAATCTGATTATCACTGTCTGCAGCCTTGAAAATGTCACCCTTTAGGTCATCTAAGGCTTCCGGCAGAAAATAACGGTTCTTAATCGGTCGCAAAATAAGTCCTGCTTTGATTAGTGGAACCAGGGCCTGCTCGAGCTTTTTAGGTTCTAGCCGTAACTCTTTAGCTAGATCATGCATGACAGGCGGCTTTCTCCAAGTTTCTTTGAGGATAGGTGATAGCTTTTCCCAAAGGCTTTTCCCTTCCTGATCAAGTTGAACGCGGTAGCCGCATAAAGAGATCACATTTCCATGTCTTGCGATCCTTTTTTTATAAATGAGTGACTCGATAGCATGTGAGATTGAGTCCAAGGAATGATCTTCGACACCAGTCTCTATGGACGACTCGGGAACGCCTCTCTCGCCAGATTTTTTTTGTTGCCACCCCCGAATGAATGCCTCTATTCGTTGTTCTAAATCCTGAAGGTTTGGTCCGCTAATTACTTCACTCTGCTTAATAGTGGTTAAATTATTATTCTCGACGAGATGAAATAAATTTTTTTCGGATACGTTAAACACAGCAACCAGCTTTTTGATAGGTACGCTGGCTCGTAAACCTTGAATGTAGGTTAGGATGTCGCTCTCGATATCCTTGAACTTGAACAGATTTAGAGTTTCTCTTTCCGCTGATTCTTTTTTTTTGTTCCCCGGTGGGCATGGGTTCAAGATCCTGCCGCCGCCGAGCGTTAAAGATGCTGACTGGTCTCGAATTACAAAATAATCGCCGTAGCAAAGATTTATTTCTTCAGACAATAAAATTGTTGCAACACTTGTTTCGCCGTCCGAGTAGTCTTCTAGATCATGGAAAACCATTCTCCCCTGAGCATGATTGGCGCCCGCATGAAAATGAACTTGCGAGAAGTTTTTCAACTTACCTTGGGATGGTCTGAGGAGTTTTAGTCTAACCACTACCTTTTTTGTTGCGTCTCCCGGATTTTTTGTAAGCCAGTTCCCTCTTTTAACATCAGTGAGTTTGATGTTTTCGCCGGTAAGATTGATAGCGCATCGGTCTCCTAATCGAGCCAAGTTTTTTTTATCAGAATTTACTCTTAAAGACCTTGCTTTTAGTTTTATCTTTGAGGGCATTAGCCATATCTCGTCTCCTTCGCAGACCTCTCCGTCAGCAACAGTTCCAGTTGCTACCAAACCTGTGCCTTGAAGCACGAATCTCCTGTCAACTGAAAGCCTAAATAATCCTTGCTTTGTTGTTTTTTGTTTTTTTTTGGCTAGCTCTTCAATTGTTTCTTTTACTTTCTCGATGCCAGTACCCGTTACTGAGGATACTGGGACTATTGGGCAACCTTTAAGGAATGACTTGGCTAACTCTCTTCTTATCTCGTTTTGTCTTGTCTCTATCTGTGTTACCTCGCACCGATCAATTTTTGTTAGGACAATAAAGCCATTTTCGATACCTAAGAGCTCTAAGATTTGAAGGTGTTCGAGCGTTTGAGGCATGACGCCGTCATCGCAGGCGATTACAAGGATAGTAGCGTCTATAGTCGAAACCCCGGATAACATGTTGCCGATAAATCGTGAGTGTCCAGGGACATCAACAAATCCGATCGATTCGCCGCTGTCTGACTTCGTGTAAGCAAACCCTAATTCAATTGTGAGCCCCCTTTTTTTCTCCTCAGCCAGCCGATCGGTGTCCACGCCCGTTATAGATTTAACGAGAGAGGTTTTTCCATGGTCTACATGTCCCGCGGTGGCAATGATCATACAGATTTAAGTTCCGTAATAGGCTCAAGGAATGAGGAGGGTAGTTCCAGAGTTCGCAGATCAAACAGAAGCCGCCCGCCCGCGATTCTTCCGATAATCGGAACCGGGAGTTGTCTGAACTTGTGAGCGATTTCTCTCAGGGCCTTATCGGAGTTGTCTGCACTCTCTATGCTTAAGGCAAAGGAGTCCAGTTGGTCTAGTGGTAAAGCTCCGCTTCCGATCTGACTTTTTGTTTCGATAATTTGTGCTTTAAACTTAGGGGCTATTGTCTTTAATAAGGCTGGTAAAATTTCTTGTGCCATTTTAAAAATTTCATCCGGCGTTCTTGTTAAAAATCTCATGGTAGGAAGGTTTTCGGCTAGTGTTTCTGGGTGTCGATAAAGCTTTAGAACTCCGCTCAACGCCGAAATAGTAAGCTTGTCTACCCTCAGGGCTCGCTTAAGCGGGTTCTCTTTGAGTTGGGAGATGAGATCTGTTCTTCCCACAATGATGCCCGCTTGAGGTCCTCCGAGCAATTTGTCTCCACTGAAAGAGACTAAGTCTGTTCCTGCTGAAATGAGCTCCTGAACGGTTGTTTCATGGTTAAGTCCAAATTCTTCCAGATTTAATAAAGTGCCGCTCCCGAGGTCCGCAAAGAGAGGAATTCCTCTTGATTTACCAAGGTTTGCAAGCTCTGCGTGGGTTGCTTCATGGGTAAAGCCTTGGATAACATAATTGCTCGTGTGCGTTTTCATAATTAAGCCCGTTCGTTCATTCACGGCGGAGGCGTAATCTTTTAAATGAGTTCTATTAGTCGTGCCCACTTCTCTCAGGGTACTCCCTGATTTTTCCATGATTTCGGGGATCCTGAAAGAACCCCCAATTTCTACAAGCTCCCCCCTAGAAACACAAACTTCTTTTTTTGAAGCAAAAGTATTAAGGCAGAGCAAGACTGCTGCTGCGTTGTTGTTTACAACCGTTGCGGCTTCTGCTCCTGTAAGTTCCGTGAGAAGTCTCTCGACATGGCTATCCCTGTCTCCTCTGGATCCCTCTTCAAGTTCATATTCTAAATTATTGTTCCCACTCGCAATTCCAGAAAGCTCGTTAGCCACAAAAAGGGGTAAAGTAGCCCTGCCAAGGTTTGTGTGCAGGACCGTTCCTGTGAGATTTACTACTGCCTTAAGAGACCCCTCGTTTTGTGTTTCAATTAGAGCTATCACCTGTTCTGATATTTCGTCCAGTGTCGGGGCGGAGGTTAGCTTCTCATTTGTTATCTGCGTTCTAAAATTTTTTAAGGTTTTTCGACTAGCCTCCGTTAATCGAGTCAGTCCATAGTTCCGTAGCTCGTCCCGACCGGCAAAAAGGGCTAGGATCTTGTCTACGGAGGGAATGTTCCGAAGTATTTCTTTTTTTTTCATAAGTTATCCGCTGAATTTTGCCAGCGACTTCTTAAGGGACTTGACGGGCCTTACCCAGGGCTCATTCAGAAAAGGGTAAGCTCTCTGAAGGTTTTTGCTTGCGGCCTGCGCCGACTCAAACTCCTCATAAAGATCTAAAACGAGAACGAACCAAATAGCTCCTTCAAGCTTTGTTTCTGCTATCAAAGGAGTCTCAATGCCAATCCTTTCAGCAAGCTTTGTGATTTCTTCGATCGACTGCAGGGCGGCTATTTGGACGGCAAACCCGCTGTCGAGGAATAGGGATAGCTTTTGAACTAAATCAATTTTGTTTGCTGAGATCGAACCAATATCTTGGCTTGAGGGCTTGTCTGAGAAGTTAGGAGCTGACGATCGCGCGCACGTCCAGCCTTCCGATTTTGATGTTCCGTTGCATGACCACGTTTCACTTTCTGCCCTAGTGACTTCTGCTGCAGACTCGCAACTATTCGTCTCTAAACAATTGTCCTTGTCTTTCCCAAAAGGCCAAAGGGTCGGAAGAGAAGAACAGCCAGAGAAAAGGAACACCAAGAGAAAAATAAGGTTTTTCATCGTTTAGACCATGTTTTCTTTATGAGGGAAGATCCCGAAAATGCCCCCGGTGTGAATAAAAAGGATGTCTTGGAATCTCGCGAGACAGCCGTTTTCTATCTCAGAAATCATGCCATGAAAGGCCTTCCCAGTATATACCGGGTCTAACAAAATTCCCTCTAATTCTGCGACTTCGCGGATGGTCTCGAAAATTTCAGCCGAGGCCTTGCCGTAACCCTCACCGACGTATCCTTCAATGATGTTTGTTTGGAGCTGGGTCGCTTTGCTTGTTGCTGGAGAATATTTTTCTAACCAAAGATTGATGTCTTCTCCAATTTTGTTTTCAAAATACCTTTTGTTATCGCAAACATTTATCCCGAAAATCTGGCCATCAATTTGGTGAAGGTCAGCGCCTAGTATTAGCCCTCCCTGAGTTCCTCCGGATCCAGTGGCGCAAACGATTGCCTCAGGATTAAAACCGATATTTTTGAAATCAGATACTAATTCGCGCGCGCAATTGATATATCCCCAAAGACCTGTCTCATTGCTTCCCCCGACAGGTATTCGGAAGGTTTTTTTACCCTCTTTCTCGTATTGTGTTTGAAGGAGTTCATAGGTTTTATCCATTTTTCCGTATTCATCAGGTGTTTGGTAGGAGATCCTAGAATTGACCAACTTATCAATTAAGAGGTTTCCATCGGCTTCGTTCGGTTCGGAACCTCGAAGAACTAAGTGCGATTTCATACCAAGCCTGGCTGCAGCGATGGCGGTAGCTCTGCAGTGGTTTGACTGAACAGCGCCCCAAGTCACTAGGACATCTGCTTTGTTCTCGAGTGCTTCAGCTACGATATATTCCAACTTTCTAACTTTGTTTCCGGACAACGCGGTCTCAGATAGATCATCTCTTTTTATCCATATATTTTTTTTGTACTTTTTCGAGAGCGTCTCTAAGCGTTCAATCGGTGTGGGAAGTCTGCCCAGGGCCACTCTGGCAGGGTTATATTTGTTCATTGAGCCTCTATCCCGAGATTTTTTACATGGTAAATTGAACGGGAGGTCATAGCAGTAATTCCCCTAGCTAAAAATTCAGTGTCTAGCTCGACTACAACAGACCCAGTCTTGTTAATTTCCTTGAGTAACCGAATGTGAGAATGGTTAAGCTTGGCCTTGCACACCAGATCTTCACGAATGGGTTTGAGGAATTTAGCTTTTGCGTCTGACACTACGATATTGCAGTCTAAATCAAGCTCTCTGAGCTTAAGCTGCAAGATGCCCCAACCGGCTAAAGCCGCCAAAGCAAAAATGCTTCCACCGAAAGCCGATTGTTGGTGGTTGATGTTTTTGCTCAATGGAGCGGTCAGTGTCAGCGTATCTCTTTTATATTCCGAGACTGCAACGCCCATGAACCTGCTCATAGGGATTAGCTCATGCATTATCTCCTGAAGCTCCTTCGGCGATCCGTTGTATAATTTATGTGAAGAGCTTTCTTTTAACGGGTCCATGGAGCGGGAGTAAAGCATGAAACAAAGTTTTAACTCAATATTTTTTGTTTGTGCTGCGGTGCTAGTGCTCGCAGGTTGCTCAAAAACAAACAAATCTCTTACTGTGATTGAAGGCGTGACGATGGGAACAACCTACACTGTAAAGATATCTGATCAGCTAGATAAAGAGGTCGACTTAAAGGCTCTAATCGATCAGGAGTTGCTCGAATTCAATGGGGTCTTCTCTCATTACATGGCTGAGTCAGAGATATCAAAATTTAACCGCTCGGAAGGCGCGGTGACGGTCTCCTCTTCGTTTAGGGAGCTTTTGTTGCTCAGTGAAGAGGTCAAAAATATTACTCGGGGTGCGTTTGATGTTTCGATAGGTCCCTTGGTTGATCTTTGGGGTTTTGGCCCTGATTTTAAGAGGGAAGGGCCTCCCTCACGAATCAAGATAGAAGATTTATTGGAGACCCCCTCGGACAATCCATTGAAGATAACCTCGAATTTTGTTTATAAGTCGAGAGAGACGCGACTCGATTTTTCGGGGATTGCTAAGGGGTACGCGGTAGATCTTATAGCGGAGTTTCTTGAGCATAGGGATCTGGAAAATTTTTTTGTAGAGATAGGTGGTGAAGTGAAAGCCCGTGGATTGAGTCCTCGAGGCAAACCCTGGAACATCGCGATAGAAGTTCCCAATCGTAACGAGAGGAAAGTCTTTAGCACTGTTCCACTTGATAATCTAGCGATGGCTACCTCCGGAGACTATAGAAATTTTTTTGAGTCGGACGGTGCTTTTTTCCCTCACATCATAAATCCTGATAATGGCTATCCGATTGATAACGGGGTCGGATCAGTTACTGTTTTGCATCGGAGTGCGGCTCTTGCTGATGCCTTGGCTACCGGATTAAACGCAATCGGATTAGAAAGTCTTTCGCAGATATCAAATGAGAAAAACCTAAAAGTTATGGCTATAATACGTCAATCGGGGAAATACGAAGTTTTTTCCTCTGAAAAATTTCAAGAATATGTAACGAGTCTTAGTGAATGATTGAGTTTATTTTTAGTTTCGTGATCTTGCTGGCTTCGGTCATTGCTATGGCGATTGGAGTAATCAAGGGCCGTGACCCAATTGCTGGCTCTTGCGGTGGGCTAAAGAGTTTAAATGGCGATGCGGCCTGTCAATTCTGTGGCAAGAAAGAAAACTGCGCCAGAAAATAAAGGCTAAGGACAGAGAGCATAGGAGTAAATCCTAGGATGGTTGGTCATTGGCGATTCGCATTGGCGCGCAAAATAGCTTTCTCTTTCCCCGCAAGGCGAGGAAGCTCCTTGGTTGGTCTTTTCTCCATAATTGGAGTAGCTGTAGCGATTGCAGCCTTATTTACTGTTCTTTCCATAGTAAATGGGTTCGACAAGGAGTTTAGAGAAAGGCTGCTTGCGGCCACCCCTCATGGAGTTATTTATTCGGATGACCCCGATTTTGATCTGGCCAAAATGCGAGACTCCCTTCTATCACACTCAAACATTGAGGCGGCGGCGCCTTTTATAGAGAGTCGAGGCATGATTGTCTCGTCTGGCACTCTTGCGTCCGTGTCCGTTAGAGGCATCGATCCTGAGATCGAGGGGACCGTCTCAATATTGCCCGAGGCGATTGTAGTTGGAGACCTCAAATCGCTGGAGAGCTCGAATTTTAATGTGGTGTTGGGTCGAGATTTAGCGAATACTTTGCGGCTCTCTGTTGGTGATCAGATTACATTGGTTTTACCACAAGTAAGTGTTTCGCTAGCTGGCTCTCACCTAACGACTCGTAGGTTGGAGGTTGTTGGTTTTTTTGAATTGGACCTAGATATTGATAGCAATTTACTGATCATGCATTCGAATGACTTGCGCAGGCTTAAGAGACAAAAGGAAATAGATGGCGTTTCGATAAAAACAAAAAACGTTTTCCAAGCTTCTCGAACTGTGTTCGATGTGATTTACGCTAAAGACTCTCTTAATGGGTATAGTTGGCAACAGTCTCACGGTGCTTTGTATGAAGCCATTGGCACACAGAAAGCCACCCTGGCGTTTTTGATGATGTTTTTGGTCCTGGCTGCTATCTTTAACATCTCGTCTAATTTGGCTCTAACCGTAAGTCAAGCAAAGCCAGAGATAGCCGTTTTGAAGACTTTGGGTGCTTCCGAGAGGGACATTTTGATTATATTTTTGCTAAGTGGATTGTACATTGGTCTGCTGGGGGTTTTAGCTGGATTTGCTTTGGGTTTTGGAGTCACAACTGTGTTGGCACCACTTTTCAATTTTCTTAACGATTCGCTTCAGTCGGGGTTTATGGATGAGTATTTTATAAAACATTTCCCAACTAAAATTATCTTTTCTGATATTGCTGCAATATTTTTAACAGCTTTAGCAACAATAATTATCTTTTCTGTTATGCCAGCAAGGAAAGCTGCCAGAATGATGCCTGCGAGAGTACTCAACCTTGAAACGTGAAATTATAAAAGCGCAAGGTCTATACAAAAGCTTTACCCAAGGAAACAAGTCTATAGAGGTTCTTAGTGGTATTGATTTTTCTGTCAGAGAAGGAGAAACCACAGGAATTATAGGGGCTTCGGGAAGCGGAAAAAGCACATTTTTATACCTTTTAGCAGGTTTGGACCGTCAGACTGAGGGAGAAGTCGCGATTGATGGCCAAAGTCTCTCCTTACTTTCAGAAACCGCAATGGCGAATTTTAGAAATCTGAAAATAGGTTTCATCTACCAGTTTCATCATTTAATGCCAGAGTTTTCCGCTAGGGAAAATATTGCGTTGCCTGCTTTGATTTCTGGTAAACCCAGGTCCGAAGCATTTTCTTTAGCTGATCAGATGCTTTTAAAATTAGATATAAAGCGTCGTTCAAGCCACTTACCCTCTGAATTGTCCGGCGGGGAAAGGCAGCGTGTCGCAATTGGACGTTCCCTGATTAATAATCCCTCTTTGGTTTTAGCTGATGAGCCAACAGGTAATTTAGACGAAGAAAATTCTCAGATAGTGGAGGAGCTAATGCTAGATTTAACTAGTTCTCTGGAAACTTCGTTTGTTGTGGTAACGCACGACGAGTCCTTTGCGCGGCGGCTTAGCAAGATTTTTGTTTTAAAAAGTGGCAAGCTTGCAGAACGTGCAGCGTGATTATTAGATACATCGCATTGAGATTTCTGTTTGCTCGATCCAATAACAATTTTTTCTCTCCGATTGCTCTCGCATCTTTCCTGGGCATCTCGATTGGAGTAACCATCCTTACGGTAGTAAGCTCAGTGATGAATGGTTTTGATTCCCAATTGAAGGACCGTTTGCTGGGCGTTGTGCCGCATGTTTATGTGGAGGGTTCTGAATTAGATGCGACCCATGTTGAATCATTTCTGGGAACAGAGGCCATAAAACACATAACGCCTTTTATGGCCGTTGAGGGGATGATGCTCACTAGGGCTCGCAACCACTTCCTTGAAATTTACGGATTTTCGAAGGATATGGAATTAATGGGGACTAAAATTCATCAAGCCATGGGGCAAAAAAATCAAGTTAGCCTCCCCGAAGAGTATGGTCTACGGTTGCTACTAAGTCAGTCAGTCGCTCGAGGTTATGGGCTCGATCTGGGAGACCCTTTTTATTTGTTATTTCCAATAATGTCTGAGTCAGGAGACACTGTAAGGCCAAAAATGTATCCGGCGTATCTAGGCGGCACCTTTGCCTTTCGGTCTGAGCTCGATAGTTATGTGGCTTTGGCTGAAGTTGGGGATATTTCTAATCTTTTAAACAGGCAGATTGGCTCAAGACTATATTTAGAGAATGTTCTTAAAGCCGATGAAATTGCTGATCTTCTTCAGCAAGAAGGCTTAAAGGTAGAAGCTTGGACAGAAAGGTTCGGGAATTTTTTCAGAGCGGTAAGTATTGAAAAAAATCTCCTCCTCGTAGTGATGCTCTTAGTTATCGCTATTTCGTCAACTGGCATAATTTCGGCCCTAACAATTTTAATCGAAGACAAAAGAAATGAAGTTGCTATTTTGCGCACGATCGGATTGAGATCTAGTCAAATTACCTCGATTTTTCTTTTTTTCGGTGGATTTATATCTTTGTTAGCGGTAGTTAGTGGGTTAGTGATTGGGGTTATATTGTCGTTGTATGTGCCCAATCTGATGGCTTGGGTATCTTCAACATTCGGATTTAGTATCGTA
Organism: uncultured OM182 clade bacterium; assembly: GCA_902567095.1. Lineage (GTDB taxonomy): Bacteria > Pseudomonadota > Gammaproteobacteria > Pseudomonadales > Azotimanducaceae > UBA9659. Next base: position 30,766 of record CACFLG010000005.1, on the reverse strand, counting down.
GAAGGAACCTACTTTTCTCAAATACCGATACAGATAAGATTTGATGATCTTGCTCTTATTGCTACTGCATCTCTAGCCGTAAGCTTTATCGCTGGTCTGGTTCCCTCTCTTCGAGCAGCCAGGATTTTGCCAACTGACGCGTTGAGATAGCCATAAAAAACAGCAATCAGCTAGAAGTCTTACGCCTCTTATAGTTCATAATTTTTAGTCTATAGTAGGCTCGCACCCCAAGAAAGCCGGCCACCCCGGCAGAGACGCCGCACACGAAGCTGCCCACAAGAAGGGGTTTCCAAATAACGGCGATTTGATTTTTAATCCAGCTCAAGTTGAGGTCTAACGGAACAAGAAGAGTCCCGCCTCCTAGGACTTCTTGGCCCACTATTATCGAGAAATAAATCATTGGACCTATGGTGATAGGGTTGCTAATCCAAACTACAGCAATAGAGACGGGGAGGTTGCATCTGATCCAGAGAGCAACCAAGACACAAGGTATAGTCTGAAAAGGCATTGGCATAAAACAAAAAAAACCTCCTATCAAAAAAGCATAGGAAAGAGAATTCCGGTTGAAGTGCCAAAGATTTGGCTCGAAAAGAAGATCTCCAAAAACATGGAGATATTTCATTTCTTTTATCTCTTGCTGAGTCGGGAAATATTTTTTAAGGTTCAACATAGTTGCGACAAGAAAATTCTTTGATATTGTCTATTTTTTTTAACTTTTTTCAAACGTGCGGGAAACTGTACCAATATTATTAGAGATTTCGATCGTCGCCGGGTATTTTTTGGACGCCGTCAGCGGGACTTTCCTAAAATTATCGAAGGCAGAGGATGCGGGCTCGGAGATAGCTCGGAAATAGCATGAACACTCTAGAAAAATTACATCTAAAAAGAATCGAGGAGAACCTGTTTCAAGGGAAGCCTGAAGAAAGTGGGCTCGAACGGGTTTTCGGTGGGTATGTTTTAGCTCAAGCTTTGCTCTCGGCCATCCATACGGTTACTGTTGGTAATTGTCACTCTTTGCACGCTTACTTTTTGAGACCGGGCGATCCTAATGAGCCGATACTGTATGAGGTAGATCGAGTCCGAAACGGTAAAAGCTTTTCAACTCGTCGAGTAACTGCAATTCAAAAAGGCCGTACAATTTTTATCATGACTGCTTCTTTGCAAAGGACTGAGAAAGGGTTTGTGCATCAATTCAAAATGCCTCCAGTCCCCCTCCCAGAGGAGTTACCCACCGATATCGAAAGAATGAAAGAAAATCTTGATGCGGTTACTGAAGAACAAAGAAAAATTTTGTGTCGAGAGAGACCCATAGAGCTTAAAAGAGTTGAGGACATAGACTTCGCTAACCCAAAAAAAATGTTGCCGGTTCAGCATATTTGGTTGAGGAGTAAGAAAAAGTTAAGCGACCAATATTCGGAACATCAGGGATTTCTTGCATACGCGTCCGATATGGGGTTACTGAGCACTTCTGGTTTGCCGCATAAAATGTCTTGGCTAAATGGTTTGCAAACAGCGAGTTTAGACCACTCTATGTGGTTTCATCAGAGATTCCGAATTGATAAATGGGTTCTCGCCGTTATCGAGAGTCCGAAAGCATCAAATGGCAGAGGTTTTAATCGAGGCTTAATGTTCTCTTCCGAGGGATGCCTAATTGCATCGGTTTCCCAAGAGGGACTTATGCGGTTACGAGGATAGTTAAACAGAAAAGAAATCTGTTTAGATGGCTACCGTCTTTTTCAAAATCCTGACAAGGTCTGCTTTATCATCTTTATTTAGAAACTCTCCTATTTCTAGTTCGTCGCCGTGAGAACGAATTACAACCTTTTCAGGGTCTTGAACACTCTTGCCCGGTCTGACAAAAAATTTTGACCAGATTCTTTGATAGCAAGCCTTTTTTGTCGGTTTTCTTATTCCCATTTCAACTAATACTTCGAACTCCGAAATTGTGATGACTTCTTGTCTGGCGCATTGTTTGGCGACGTAATGAATGCATAACGCGAGCAATACTAGCTCAACCAGCGAAAACGGAAGAATGACCCAAGCTCCGGCAATCAAAAAACTTATAGCGATCGAAATAGATACCGCTGCGACTAAGAGAAGTAATACTAAGTTCAATCTCCACGTGAGAGAATTATTAGGTCTCAAAACCAATATCGTAGATTGGGTTTCTTCATTACGGGTTGATTCGATCATTTAGGTCTGTATAACAGGGGTTCTATAATTTTAATGAGTTTTTTATTTTGCTCGGGCAATCCAACGCTTATGCGAAGCTTATCTTCTAAGCGAGGCATATTGAAATATCTAACGAAGATGTTTTTAGTTTTTAGTTCTTTGTAAAGATCATATGCTGTTAGTTGGAATTGGTCAGGTATTGTAACTAAAAGAAAATTAGCCTGACTTGGTGCTACGGCGAGCCCCAACTTTTCTAATCCCTCTTGCAATTTATTGCGCGATGCTTTTATTAGAGTGGAACACTTTCTCTTGTGTTCTTGGTCTTCTAGCGCGCACGTGGCTATGACCTGGCTGATTTGATCAAGGTTGTAGCTATCTTTAGTTTTGGTGAGCATCGGATGGATCAATTCCTCTTGGGCAATCCCGTAGCCTACTCTTAATCCAGCTAACGAGTAGCCCTTGCTCAGAGTTCTGAGTACGATCAAATTGTCGTGTCTCGGAATTAAGTCAATGCAGCTTTGAAATTGATCATCAATGAAGTCGATATATGCCTCATCAATAACAAGAATCGAGTCGAGTTCATTGGCTATTTCCTCAATCTTGGCCTTGGTTGTAAAAGTGCCCGTTGGCGAATGAGGATTGACTAGGAAACATAACTTTACGCCTTTATCATTCATGTCCGATGCAAAGTGGTCTGGAACTTTCCAGTCAGAGTTTAGTTCGACTGATTCGATTGGGCAGTCTTGTATTTCTGCTAGCACTGGGTAGAGGGAGTAAGTTGGGTAGGTCATTCCTATCTTTTTTCCAGGGTCTACAAACGTAGTGACTAAGAGCCGTAATAGTTCGTCTCCGCCTCGAGTCGCTAAAACATTTGTTGGGCTTACGGAGTGGAGCTGGGAAATTGCTCTTCTCAGACCATCAGCGTTGCCATCTGGGTAAAGTCTTAGGTTGTTATATTGAAATTTTGTGCCTGCTTTCAATACGTTTGGCGATGGCGGGTAGGGGTTTTCATTTGTGTTGAGTTTTATGCTGTCGGCACTGCCCGGTTGCTCTCCGCTTGAGTAACCCAGCATTTTACGGATGTTATTACGCTCGTAACTCATTTCTTTGCCCTAGTAGTTGTTTTGTAGTCGACGTCACGAATTACAATTTTTGATTTTCCCTCAGGGGTCATGACCTCGCAATCGTCGCCCTTTTCTTTTCCAATAAGCGCCCTAGCCATTGGGGAATTAATGCTTATCCAGTGGGATTTTGGCTCGATTTCGTCAGGTCCAACTATGCGAACCGTTTCAGTCTTTCCATTGTCCCGCTCAATCGTAACCCATGCACCAAAATAAACCTTGCCAAGATCATTTGGAAGGGCCTCGACGATAGAGATCTGGTCAAGCCTTTTCGTTATATATCTAATTCTCTTGTCGATTTCTCTGAGCCTTTTCTTTCCGTATATATAATCAGCATTTTCGCTTCTATCTCCCAAAGCTGCAGCCTCACTAACTTGTTTGGTAACCTCACGACGAGTTTTTCTCCAAAGTGTATCTAGTTCGTCACGGAGGCTTCTCGCTCCCTGTGGAGTTATGTAGATTTTTTTCTCACTCATATTTGTTACTTTAGGGTCTAGCGTTAATTAATGAGACAGGGCGACAATAACCTATAGTTCACGGTATGCAATGTTCTAAACTACTATAAATCTAAAAGAGCTTGAAATTAAAAGGATAGACCCAAAGTAACAGAGTCTAAGAATTGAAAGAGAAAAACAAATGATACTCGAGAAATGTACTAGAAAACTTCAAGAAGTATTTGTTCAAGCGGAGAGGTTTGCGCGATCGAAGAGCCATAATCAACTTTCCTCTTTGCACTTGATGAGTGTGTTCCTGTTAGATCGAGAGGGAACAGTTTTCGAGATTTTTGAGTTAATTCAGATTGATTCATCTTTGTTAGCTCAGAAAATTAGTGACGAGATTGATCTCCTTCCCGAGCAAGTTGGAGGCGTTGACTCGTTAAAACCATCGAAGAATTTCAATGAAATCTTTGCTCAATCTGAATCGCTGAAAGCTCAATTCGGAGACAGTTTTGTTTCCACCGAAATATTTTTTTTAGCGAGCGTAGAAAAGGATCAAAAGCTTCGACGTGTGTTCGATAGCTTCGGAATTAACTGCGACCGAATTCGTGGAGCCATACAAACGTTAAGGAAAGGAAAAGTTATTCAGGAAGTCAGTTCAGAGGAGACGATGCAGGCTCTTTCAAAATTTACTATTGATTTAACTGAGAGTGCAGCATTGGGAAAACTTGATCCGGTTATAGGAAGAGACGATGAAATAAGAAGAACTATTCAGGTGCTGCAACGGCGCACAAAAAATAACCCTGTGCTTATCGGTGACCCGGGAGTTGGGAAGACAGCAATCCTGGAAGGGTTAGCTCAGAGGATTGTTGATAACGAAGTCCCTGATGGATTAAAGCGGAAGAAAGTTTTATCGCTCGACATGGCAAGCGTTGTTGCGGGTGCGAAATTCCGTGGTGATTTTGAGGAACGGCTTCAGGCAATTATCCGTGATCTTGAAAGTAGAGAGGGCGAGATAATTTTGTTTATAGACGAAATTCACAACTTGGTGGGCGCCGGGAAAGCGGAAGGCTCAATGGATGCCGGGAATATGCTAAAGCCAGCTTTGGCGAGAGGAAAGTTGCACTGTGTTGGCGCGACTACTTATGAAGAGTATAGAGAAAATATCGAAAAAGATGCTGCGTTAGAGAGACGATTTCAAAAAATAAACGTTTCGGAGCCAGATGTGTCTTCGACCATAGCTATTTTGCGAGGACTCAAAGAACGTTATTCCTTGCACCATGGCGTAGAAATAACAGACCCGGCTTTAGTCGCTGCCGGTCAGTTATCGAGCAAATTTATTTCAGATCGTCATTTACCAGATAAGGCGATCGATTTAGTTGATGAGGCAGCGAGTTTGATTCGTATGGAAATCGACTCGAAACCCCAAGAAATGGATAAGCTTGAAAGAAGAATAATACAGCTGAAGATCGAATCAGAGGCGCTTAAGAACGAAGATGATAAAGATTCCCGAAAACGAGAGGCCATGCTGCAGCAAGAAATCACAGAGAACGAAAATAGTTTAGCCGAGCTCAATCAAATATGGAGCGTTGAAAAACTGGTGGTATCGAAGTCTCGGGAGTTGCGAACTAAGCTAGATGATACGAAGCTTAGACTCGAATCGCTTAGGCGTTCAGGCGATCTAGCAGGAATGTCAGAGCTCCAGTATGGAGTGATTCCTGAACTTGAAAAAGAGCTTTTTGAGCAACAAGAGAATAAAAGCGTTAAAAATAAACTGTTAAGAGATCGAGTTACCGAAGCGGAAATCGCCGAGATAGTTTCGAAGTGGACAGGCATTCCTGTAGCTAAAATGTTAGAAGAAGAAAGAGAGCGATTGATAAATCTTGAATCCGAGCTCAGCGCAAGAGTAGTAGGACAATCTCACGCAATTAGTGCCGTTTCCAACGCTATTCGGCGCTCTAGAGCCGGTATTGCGGATCCGGAAAGGCCGAACGGGTCGTTTTTATTCCTGGGTCCAACGGGAGTAGGAAAGACGGAATTGTGTAAGGTTTTAGCTGATCTCTTGTTTGATAATAAACAAGCCCTGATAAGGCTTGACATGTCTGAGTTCATGGAGAAACACTCGGTAAGCAAGTTAATAGGGGCCCCTCCAGGGTATATAGGATATGAAAGTTCGGGGCTCCTGACGGAAGCGGTAAGAAAACGTCCGCACAGTCTCATTTTATTGGATGAAATTGAAAAAGCTCACCCGGAGATTTTCGATCTCTTGTTACAGATTCTTGATGACGGCCATTTGAGTGATAACAAGGGCAGGAGAGTCAATTTTAAGAATGCAATTGTTGTAATGACCTCTAATTTGGGTGCGGAAGAAATTCAAGTTGGTTTAAACGCTGGTGACAATATGTCAACTCTAAAAGGGTTAGTTATGAACAAAGTGAAGGCGAATTTCAGGCCCGAATTCATCAATCGCATCGATGATATTGTCACCTTCAACCCGTTAGGAGAGGCAGAGATAAAACAGATTTCAATAATCGAGCTAAATAAACTCAAATCTCGTTTGTTTTTAGAAGGTATTGAATTTGAGTTTGATGAGGAGGTTTGTGACTTTATCGCTAAAGACGGATTTTCTGCCTTGGACGGTGCCCGCCCCCTAAAAAGATCGATAAGGGATTTAGTCGAAAACCCGATAGCTCTCCAGTTGATTTCAGAAGAAAAGTCCCAGAAAGCCAACATAAAGGCCCAAGTGTCTAACAATGCGATAGTTTTTTCTTAAGTACTGTACAAATATACATATTCTTGATACTGTTCGTTTGTACAGTAAAACTATTGGTGCGAGGTTAATCGATGAAAAGCAATGTCATAGTGAACTCGACCGGTTCTCTCAAGTCGCGAATGCACTCTAAGTTAGCGATGAGGGCAGCGAAGAAGATGAGTCGAACTAGATCGAAGCAGAAGACGGGCAGAAAAGTAATTCATCATTTGAAAATGATGCTTGAATTGCAAGATCCATCGAAAAAAAGGTTTTCGGAAGCTCTGAATAGCGCATCTAGTCAAAACTTGCTCCTTTTTCCAGATATTCGAAAAGATTAATGCTTCCCAAGCTCTGACTTGTAACAACGATCGACTTTATAGCCTCTGAACGGCTGATTGATGACCGGGCTGTCATTTTGATCCTGCGAAAATACCCTGATTATCCTATAATGTAAGTCGATCAAAATACTCTGGTTAAAAAAGGATTGGGGGCATGTCAGGTTCTCCGTGGTTTGAAGATTTGAATGTGGGCGATGAATTTAACAATGTGCCCGAAGTTACAATTACTGAAGGTCATCTGGCTGCTCACCAAATGGCTTTCGGGGATCGCTTGGCGCTGCCTTTAAGTTGGCCTCTGAGTAAAAAAGTTACAAAATCGCCTACGCCGCTGGTAAATTCTTGCTTAGTGGCAAACATAGCAATTGGATTAAGTACAATTCCATCTCAAAGGGTGCTCGGAAACCTTTTTTACCGGGGAGTTGCTTTTAGGCTGCCTGTCTTTCTGGGTGATACGCTCAAGACCAAGACTTCTGTGGTCGCGCTGCGGCAAAACAGAATAAAACCGGGACGAGCTGCAAGCGGGATGGCCGCGCTTTATATTGAGGTCTCAAACCAAGAGGGCCAGTCTGTTTTGAATTTTTATAGATGCCCGATGCTTCCATGTAGAGACTCTGAGGCAGACACTGGGAAAAATGATGATTTTGACTTGATATCTGTTTCTCTTGATTTCGATAAACTCAAGGCCTTGGTGCCACCCTGGAATTTTAAAGAATTTAGTCCGAAACAGGTTCACTTAGAGGTAGGGCAGAGAATTGTCATAGAAGCTAGAGATACTGTTACTTCAGCACCGGAGATCGTTCGACTAACATTGAATCTTGCGATGACCCATCTTGATTCGAAGAAAGGCGGCTACTCTGAGCGGCTTGTTTATGGGGGACATACGATATCTTTAGCTGCCGCTCAAGTTAGTCGCGCTTTACCTGGTTTGATCACTATCATTTGTTGGTTTCACTGCGAACACCTAGCTCCAGTATTTGAGGGAGATATATTAAGAAGCGAAGTTTTAGTAAACCAACGTGAAGATTATGATGAGTTTTCTATCTTAGATTTGACCGTAGAAGTGTTTGCTGAGAGCGAAGTCTCTGTAAAAGAAGGTCAAAAAGAGACGAAGGTACTAGATTGGCGATTAGGAGTGATCTCGAGAGGATGATTTATGAAAAAAGGAATTCTTAAAGGTTTACGGATTCTTGAAGGTTCTGCATTTGTCGCGGCCCCCCTTGGAGGTATGACTTTAGCGCAGCTAGGTGCGGACGTAATTAGATTCGATCCAATAGGCGGTGGTCTAGATTACAGGCGCTGGCCGGTCACTAAAGAAGGGGCTAGTTTGTTTTGGGCTGGAATGAATAAAGGAAAACGATCTTTTCAAGTTGACATTGGTCATCCTCGAGGCAGAGAACTTATAACCTCTCTTCTAGCTGGAAACAGCTTCGCAGATGGAATTTTTCTGACGAATTTCCCTGAGAGAGGGTGGTTAGCGTATGAAAAACTTCGCGCGACAAGAGACGACCTAATCTATGTCAATATCATGGGAGATCGTCTGGGTGGCTCGGCTTTGGACTACACAGTGAACTGTGCTGTCGGCTTTGCAACATTAACAGGCAGTCAGAACAATGACGAGCCGACAAATTATCTTCTTCCTGCTTGGGACAACATTACTGGACAAATGGCTGCAATAGCGGTCTTGGCCGCGGAGAGGCATCGACGAATAGAAAGAGAAGGTCAGCTGGTTAAATTAGCGCTGAAAGATGTAGCGATAGCGACGACCAGTAATCTTGGAAATATTTCGGAGGTTACGATAAATGGCGAAGATAGGAAAAAATACGGGAACTACCTTTATGGTGCTTTTGGGAGGGATTTTGAAACAAAAGATAAAAGACGCTTAATGATAGTTGGCCTTACGCCGAGACAGTGGAGTTCTATATTAGTAGCCACTGGCAGCAAAGATGAAATTGTTGCGCTAGAAGCTTCGATGAGCTTAGATTTCAGCAAAGAGGGAGATAGGTTCAAAGCAAAAGAAGCTATTGCAAAGATCCTCGAGCCTTGGTTCAAATCAAGAGTCTATGAAGAAGTCTGCGCCTTTCTGGACGAGCATGGTGTTTGTTACGGACCATACAGAACATTTAAAGAGATGGTCGAAAAAGACGTCGATTGCTCAATCGCTAACCCAATGATGGGATTAATTAATCAACCAGAGATCGGCAGTTATATAGCTTCAGGATCTCCTATAAGGTTCAGTGAATCGGAGAATCTAGCAGCGTTACCGGCTCCTGTGTTAGGTGAGCATACCGAAGAGATTTTAAAAGATGATCTTGGTTTAGGGGATTCAGAGGTCGGAGACTTATTCAAACAGGGAATAGTTGCTTAGTAGATTTTATCTATTTTTTTGAGATCACTAAAGTGATTAGAAACCTTTTTTTTGTGATAAAGTTTATATTTGCTTAACGTCAGAGATTCCGTGTTTGAACTCATAGGTGCTGGGGGCTGGCTTATGCTTCCAATCATTTTTTGCTCAGTGATTTCGTTGGCGATCGTGATAGAGCGCTCGTGGGTATTGCGGAGAGAAAATATTCTTCCAAGGAAACTACTTAGAGAATTGAATAACCCTGCCACAAGAATAGGCGTTGACAAGAATAGTATTGTTAGTTTGGGAGGCGATTCTTTTCTTGGCTTTCTTTTTATCTCAGCTTTCGCAAAAAAGAATGACGGATACGATGCGATGCGTACTTCTGCAGAAAATGCGGCAAGTTTCGTTGAACATGAATTGCTGAGAAACCTTGGAACCCTTGGCACCATTGCTGCAATAACCCCGTTGCTTGGTCTTTTAGGCACGGTTATTGGGATGATAACTGTTTTTGGGGTTGTTGAAACCGCTGGAGGAGGTTTTACTAGCGCGCTAGCAGGAGGTATATCACAAGCATTGATTACTACTGCGGCAGGTTTGATTGTTGCTATCCCAACTTTATTTTTTCAACGCTATTTTGAACGAAAAGTGGACGAGCTTTTAGTTTTTTTAGCTGGCGATTGTGAGCGTTTCATCGAACTGTTGTCAAAAAAATGAGAGTTCTTCGCAAGACTAATTAAAAAAGCGCAATGATGATGAAATTTTCTAGAAGATTAAGAAGAGCCAGCGAGATAAATCTTGCTCCCTTTATCGACGTGGTTTTTCTGTTGCTGATTTTCTTTGTTGTGCCGGCAACTTTCCAGTCTAAAGCAAATTTGATTGTAGATCTTCCAACCACTGAAGGGAGGAGTTTAGCTGACCAAGAAAAAACCACGCTGACGCTTGTTATAAGAAAAGACAGTAGTTTCTACTTCGATCAAGAGTTGCTATTTTTTGAGGATGTTCGAGAGCTCTCTTCACTTATATCATTGAAGCTCGGGGGGCTTTCACCCTCAGATTTAGTTATAGCAGCAGACGAGCTAGCTCCGCACAAATCCGTTGTCCTCGCAATAGAAGCCGCACGAATATCTGGTTTTGAAAGGGTCTTTCTTAAAGCATCATATGAGGGAAAACTGTCACCATGAATATGAGCTCAGACTTGGGGATTTATAGTCGTTTGCTTGCTTATGTCATTCCCTATTGGGGCGCATTTTTGCTAAGCATGATTGGTTTTCTACTCTACTCCCTGGCGAACGTTGGCTTTGTTCAATTGATTGCCTTTATTGTCGACTCGTTAGGGGAAAATACGCCCGAATTTGGAAGCGGCGCTAAGGTCTACTTTGAAAAAATATTTGGCCCGGCAGATCAGCTTGATAGGGTGCTTATCCCTTTGGGGATAATCCTAATAGCTATCCTGCGTGGAGTGGGCAGCTTCTCTGGAAACTATTTTATTGCGCTCGTTGCAAACAATCTGGTGCACAATCTGAGGTGTGAATTGTTCGGAAGGCTTCTTAGCTTGCCAAGCAGTTTCTATGACAAGCACGCAATGGGCCATCTAGTATCTAAAGTCACCTATCACGTTTCCCAAGTGACTGACGCGGCGACGGATGCGGTTCGTATAATTCTTAGAGAAGGCTTTACCGTGTTGGGTTATTTGGCCTTGCTGCTTTACCTAAACTGGAAGCTCACGCTTTTGTTTGTTTTGGTTGCTCCGCTTATTGGGTTGTTAGTGACGTACGCCGGCAAAAGGTTTAGACGGATCAGCGAAAGAATTCAGGTGTCTGTAGGAGGTATTACCCACGTCGCCTCTGAAGCAATTCAAGGTCATAGGGAGGTCAGGACATTTGGAGGAAAAGAGTTTGAAACCGCTAGATTTGAAACTGTAAGCGGCGATAATCGACGGCAATCCATAAAAATGGTAATGACTGCCTCATTAGCGACACCAGTGATTCAGTTTTTGGTTTCTCTATCCTTAGCTGGTCTGGTCTGGTTAGTTTTGGACCCTATTTTTTTAGCTGACATGTCAGCGGGATCCGTAATAGCTTTCATAACAACGGGCGGATTGCTGGCGAAGCCTATTCGAAACTTATCCGAAGTGGTGGCTAAAATTCAGAGAGGACTGGCTGCCGCAGAGGATATCTTTGATGTCTTTGATGAGACTCCTGAGCAGGATGACGGGAAGTTGATGGTGGACGAAATAGAAGGGTCGATTGAGTTCAAAGATGTGTCCTTTGGCTATCAGCAAGAAGCTAGCAGAGTCCTCCAGAATATCAGCCTTTATGCGAAACCAGGGGAAACAGTTGCTCTAGTTGGAAAATCGGGTAGCGGTAAGAGCACCCTTGTTAGTCTGATCCCTCGCTTTTATGAGGTCACATCAGGTCAGATATTATTGGATAATGAACCTTTGCAGAATTTCGCACTGACTGGTCTCAGAGACCATATCTCCATCGTGAGTCAACAAGTTGTACTGTTTAACGATTCGATATTAAACAATATCCGATATGGATCTCTAAAAAAGTCGTCCCGCGAACAAGTCGAAGAAGCTGCAAAAAAATCATTTGCTTGGGAATTTATTGTCCAGATGCCCGATGGTCTCGACACGGTCGTAGGGGATAATGGGGTCATGCTTTCTGGAGGCCAGAGGCAGAGGATAGCCATAGCAAGAGCTTTTTTAAAAGATGCACCAGTTTTGATATTAGACGAGGCGACTTCGGCTCTAGACACTGAGTCAGAAAAATCAATAAGATCCGCTTTGGGAGCGGTAGTTAAAGGCAGAACGACATTTGTTATTGCCCATAGACTATCAACCATCGAAATGGCGGATAGAATTTTTGTTCTGGATCAGGGCAGGGTAGCGGAGGAGGGTACGCATCAAGACTTGTTAGAAGCGGGCGGAGCTTATGCGAGGCTTCATCAGGCCGACGATTGGACGCCTAAAAAAAGCAAAAATGTTTCTCGTATGCCCGAAAACAATAGAGACAGAACTGTTTCCTGGAATTCTCCCAATTTGCCAATCGAGACCTCTAGAATAGTCAATGCTTGGTACTCTGATGCTGGGTGGTTATATCTGCTTAGACCGTTGGAGGCTCTTTATCGAGCCAGTTTTTTTCTGAGAAAACTTCACCTCCGTCTAAGCTCTAAATGGAGTTCTCAAGTCCCAGTTATTGTTGTTGGCAACTTAACAGTGGGCGGAACCGGGAAAACACCATTCGTTGTGTCGCTGGTAAAACATCTGAAGAGTATTGGATATCGACCGGGAGTTATCTCGAGAGGTTACGGCGGTAACGCAGATTCTTATCCGTTAGACATGTCTGATGCCACTGGTTCTTATATGTCAGGAGACGAACCTTATTTGATAAGACGAAGAACTTCAGTCCCCGTAGTTGTAGATCCAGATCGAGTTCGAGCAGCCAAAACTCTATTAGCGAACCACCAAGTTGATTTGATAATTAGCGACGATGGGCTGCAGCATTATAAGCTTGACAGAGACTTCGAAATTCTGATCGTTGATGGGGAAAGGGGATTTGGAAACGGTTTTTGTCTCCCCGCTGGTCCGTTGCGAGAACCAATTTCAAGGATTAAAACAATCGACCTCGTTTTGGTTAATGGAAATATTTCTAGCAAATTGATTTCTCTGGACAAAGAGCCGTTTACCCTTGATGTTGTGCCCACTCGACTTGTAAACCTCGGGTCTGGTGAAGAGAGAGAAGTTGACGCTTTGAAAGGGGTCCAATTGACCGCAATGGCTGCATTGGGTAACGCCAACCGTTTTTGGTCGACCTTGAATCAACTAGGATATAATTATCGGTCAATCGAATATCCAGATCATTACTCGTTTAATGAAGCGGACCTCTCATTTGATGACGAAGTGGTATTATTAACGGAGAAAGACGCAGTCAAGGTTAAGTATCTGAATATAAATAAGGAAAAAATCTGGTACTTGGAAGTTGAGGCCATCGTTCAAGAGGAAGTAATGGATCGAGTAACCAGGATGCTTGTATAAAGAAGGTTTTAAAAACATGGCACTAGAAAAGACTCTCTTAGATATATTAGTTTGTCCTATATGCAAAGGGAATCTAACCTATCAACAAGATAGTCATGAATTGATTTGTTTTGTCGACAAATTGGCGTTTCCCATCGAAGATGATATCCCGATCATGATTCCTGAGCTGGCAAGAAAATTGGAGATAGAGAAATAACTGCGTTCAATGTGATAATCCCGGCAAGATACGGATCGACTAGATTACCCGGGAAGCCTCTAATTAAGTTAGATGGATTGACTATGATAGAGCGTGTTTATTTGAAAGCGCAAGAAAGTGGAGCTGCAAGAGTCGTGGTAGCCACGGATAATAGAGAAATACTTCAGGAAGTCATAGGTTTCGGCGGCGAAGGGATTATGACGTCTCCGGATCATCTTTCTGGAACTGAGAGAGTTTGTGAAGCTGCGACGATTTTAGATCTTGGTGAGAATGATATTATCGTCAATGTCCAGGGAGATGAGCCTCAAATCCCGCCCCGTTCAATTCAACAGGTTGCGGCCGAGATAAATCAAGAGAACGAAGTGGTTACCTTGTGCGAGAGGATTAAATCCGTCGAAGATTTTATTAATAATAATGTCGTGAAAGTGGTGCGGGATCAAAAGCACAGGGCCTTGTATTTTTCCAGAGCACCGATCCCTTGCGACCCCAAAGCTTCACCTCCTAGCACAAACGACCTTTTTAGTTCGGAGCACCTTCGGCATATCGGAATTTACGCTTATACTTTTAGAAAACTAAAAAGTTATGTGAAGCACGAACCCTGTGATCTAGAATTAATAGAAAAACTAGAGCAGCTCAGGATGTTGGTTTGCGGGATGAGCATAAAAGTTGTCGAAGCCTTGATCAGCTCTCCTCCAGGAGTGGATACCCTTGAAGATGCTAAGAGAGTTGATTATCAGTTGAGAGAGGAAGAATAAGTTGAGCTTGGTAGTCTTTCTAAAACAAGGCTGTGAGACCTGCAAGTTAGTTGCGCCTATCCTTGAAAGCTTTCTAAAAAAAAACAGCGCCGAAATTCTCTGTCAGGACGGTTCTTCTTTTTCTCAAGGTCTGGAGGTAAGAGAAGATTTGGGGTTGCGACGTTCATGGGAAGCGAGTATCGAGATAGTGCCAACGTTAATAAGCTACGGCAAAGACGGAAAAGAATTAGATCGAATTGAGGGTTGGAATTCAGAGGAATGGGCAGAGTTCCTTCAAATCGAGATCCCCGAAAAGATGGTCAAGTATAAACCAGGCTGTGGTTCAGATACCTTGGCGCCAGGGATGCCGGAAAAGCTTGCCGCAAAGTATGGTGACAAGGTAATCAAATCAAGAGACATTTCTCTCGCCGAACATGAGGATGAAATTGAAGCTTGCTATTCTAGAGGTTGGTCTGATGGGCTCCCAGTTGTCCCCCCTACAAAAGAAAGAGTCCTGAGAATGCTTTCAGGAACTACTCGCCATCCTCAAGATATTATTGGGGTGATTCCTCCAAACCTGGTTGAATGCTCGGTTGAAAAAATTGCGATAAACGCAGTTTTAGCGGGGTGTCTCCCGCAATATTTGCCTGTGGTTATTGCCTCGGTTGAGGCCGCGTTACAAGATGAGTTTTGTATGCATGGTTTGTTAGCCACCACTTACTTCTCGGGGCCCTTGATTATAGTAAACGGGCCGATAGCTCGAGAGATAGGCATGAATTCTCAGGGCAATGTTTTAGGTCAGGGCAATAGGGCTAACTCAACTATAGGACGAGCTTTACAGCTAGTTATTCGAAATGTAGGAGGCGGCAAGCCCCAAGAGGTCGATCGTTCAGCTTTCGGTACGCCGGGGAAGGTTGGCTTTTGTTTTGCTGAGGACGAAGACGGCTCCTATTGGGAACCATTAGCGCAAGAACGGGGGATAGCGCCAGGGTGCTCCTCAGTCACTTTATTCGCCGCAGATGGAGTTCAAGCAATTGTAGACCAAAAATCGCGAGATCCTGAATCTTTAAGCAGAACTTTTGCTGCTGGGCTTAGATCAGTCGGACACCCAAAACTAGCATTGGCATCCGATGCTATACTGGTGGTCTCGCCCGAACACGAGCGAGTTTTTCGCCTCGCTGGTTGGACAAAGGCTGATTTGAAAAATAGACTGGGAGGACTTTTGATCGTCTCGGGAGAGGAATTAGTTGCAGGCGCTGATGGAATATCTGAAGGTCTCCCTTTAAGATTCAAGTCCAAACAGATCCCGAAATTCCGTGACGGTGGTTTACTGATCGTTCGGGCGGGCGGCAAGGCAGGTATGTTTTCCGCCATTATTGCCGGCTGGGGTGCGAGCGGCAAGGTCGGAAGCGCCCCGGTCACGAGAAAAATTGCATGAGAGAATGATATGACTAATCTACTTGATCCCACGAGTGAACAGAAATCTTCGAAAAGACTTCCTTTAAAACGATTGAATAATCTTCAAAAAAAGACCGTAGGGCTTTTGGATATCTCGAAACCTAAGGGAGATTTTTTCTTAGATAGAATAGCGAACAGGCTTCATGAGAAGGGAATTGGAGTAAGGAGATTCTCTAAGCCTACGTTCACTCGAGTAGCTCCGATAGAGCTTAAGAATGAAATCGCAGCAAGTTGCGACGCGGTGATTGAGGCTCTGGCAGACTGAGGTTCGTGCACGTCGTGCAGTTTGCATGACATTATGGACCTAGATAGCAGAGGCGTGCCTGGAGGCTTTGTAGCTTCCTCTGAATTCGTAGATGCAGCCCAAGCTCAGGCCTTGTCACTTGGCTTTGATCCTTTTAAGGTGTTTGTTGAACATCCCATACAGGATCGAAGCGATCAAGAGATAGTTCATTTGGCTGACCGATACTTTTCAGAGGTAATAGCTATGATTTCAACCTCAAAGTTTTGAGTTGATGTCTGGTTAACCTTTATTTTGGAGCCATTCGGATTCCTCCATCGAGACGGATTACTTCGCCATTTATGTAGCTGCATCTTACGATGTGCGCTGCTGTCTCAGCGAATTCTACTGGGTTGCCTAGGCGTTTCGGAAATTGAGTCATCTCTACTAAGGGTTCACGAACTTGCGGTGGAGCAGATTTCATCATGGGTGTTTCAAAAATACCGGGAGCAATGGTCGCGACTCTGATACCGTCTCTTCCTAAATCTCTCGCAATAGGCAGTGTCATGCCCGCAACGCCTGCTTTGGACGCGCTGTAGGCTGCCTGTCCTATTTGGCCATCAAAGGCCGCTACCGAGGCTACATTTACAATGACGCCTTTTTCGCCGTCCTCTGTTTTTTGTTCATTATTTTTCATCTCAGCGGCGCATAGCCGCAAGCAATTGAACGTGCCTAAGAGGTTTACTTTGATTACAAACTCAAATTGTTGGATTGCCATAGGCCCGTTTTTTCCGAGCGTCCTGGCTGCTGCTCCTATGCCAGCACTATTGATATTAATATGCAAACCTCCAAAACGTTCTTTTGTTTTGAGTATGGCTTGGTTTACGTCACTTTCATTAGAGACATCACCAGACGACCAATCAGCGTTCTCTCCAAGCTCTTGCGCTGCGACCTCTGCGTTCTCAGGGCTCAGATCAAAAAGCATTACTTTTGCTCCAGCGGCTATAAAATATTCTGCAGTGGCCTTACCTAAGCCTGAAGCTCCACCCGTAATGAACGCAATTTTCTCTTTCAATTCCATTTTTAGCTCCTCTTTAACGGGTTGTATTGTATACTTTTTTTCGTTACGTGATCATCTTCCAGTCTAGAGAGAGGAATATTTGAGGTTTCAGGAGAGTTTTTCCTTGAGGAAGCTAAATAGCTTCGGACTTAACTCCACGGCGCGTTGGTTCTGTGAGGCATTTAATATTGAGGAATTGTCTGAGGCGGTTGCATTTGCGAAAGATAGATCTCTGGATGTATTTGTTTTAGGTTCAGGAACAAACCTGATTTTAGGCACTCATATAGATGGCCTGGTTATTAAAAATAATTTAAGAGGAAGAACTTTTTCTGAAAATCAGCTCAAAGCCTCTTCGGGAGAAAATTGGGAAGAGTTAGTTAGGTCTTGTGATTTAAAGGGCTTTCAAGGGTTAGAGAATTTAGGGCTGATTCCTGGGACCGTTGGGGCGGCACCGATTCAAAATATTGGCGCATATGGAGTAGAGCTGAGTGACAGATTAAAATCTGTAGAGGCTCTCAATCTTTTTACTAGCGAAACCGTAACTTTCTCAAACACGGATTGCGAGTTTTCCTATCGCGATAGCAAGTTCAAAAAAGAAAAAGAATGGTGTGTTACGAGCATAACTATTTCCTCAGGAAATGAACTAGTTTGGGAGTATCCCGACGTCAGGATATATCTTGAAAAACATAATTTAGAAATGAGTTCAGGAACAATTTACCGCGCTGTTTGTGTTGCTAGAAAGAGAAAATTACCGGACTTAAGACGATTTCCTAATGTTGGAAGTTTTTTTAAAAACCCTGTTGTTACAGCTGAAAAATATAAGATTCTCGAAAGCCAATTTCCAAACATTCCAGGATATGTTTATCGGCATGGTATCAAGCTTTCTGCAGCTTGGCTTATCGATTCTTTGGACCTAAAGGGTCAGTCAATAGGAGGGGTCTCTATCTCTCGACAACACGCTCTCGTGATAATCAATCATTCGGCAGGAACATTTGATGACCTAAAAAAATTATCTAAGCTTATTAAGACGCGTGTTCATAGTGCCTATGATGTGAGCCTTGAGATAGAGCCCGAGGTCCTCCCCGAGCAGCCAATCTAGCGCTTTCCTAAAAAGCATCTGGGGCGATGAGGACTTATAACTATATTAACTGCCGCTAGCTCTCCTCGGGTCATTATTGACACGCCCCAGTTGGCTCGGGTGACTCTCTAAAATAACTCTTTTTTCAGCAGCTAGGTAAGACTCCACTAATATTCTAGGAGCGTTCTGTAATACCGGGCCCTGGGGAATTTCTCTTGGGTTTAACCTAGGGTCATTAGGCGCTCTCGCAGCTTCAAACGGTTTGAACTCTGTGCTTTGGCTTGCCGAAGTCCTACTTTCAGTGCTTGGGTTCATTTCAGAATGCTCTAGCGGTATTGATTCATTTATATCTTCTTCATTACCAACTTCATCGTCTGCGTCGGAGGGTGAGACTGTTGAATCGCTATTAGCTGCTTGGAGTCCGCCATCTGCTGACGGATTTGGTTGCACAGACTCAAAACCGGAAGTCGGGACAGGCAATTCACGGCCAGTAATTTTTTCCTCTCTGACTGATTCTTCATTTGTATTATCGTCTAGATTTACCAGTTCCTCGCTATCGATATTTCGAGATTTTCTGCCCCCTCGTGCGCGTTTGTCGAGATCAAGGTCTTTTATTCGCTTGTTTTTATCAAGTTCCTTCGACGAACTAGAGCCAGGAGACCTCCTCTTGCTCGCGTCTTGTTCGGGCGCTTTCCTTGATTTGGGTTTTAATTCATGAACTTGGTCAGTACTGGAAAAATCCTTGTTCCTAGTTTTCTTTTCTTCATCTGGCCCTGCTTTTCGAGCCCTTTTATTTCTCTCTCCGTTTGATTGGGAGCTAGCTTGGTTGCTTTTTCGAGCTCGATCTAGAGGATTGGATCGCCTAGTTCTGACGTTCCTATCCCTCCTTTTGTTCCCATCATTGGACCTTGATGGTTTCCTCTCGAAGCCAAGAAAAAGTTTTACAAGCCATTTTAAAAATCCCTCTCCATCTTGTTTTGCTTGTCTATTCCCTCGAGAGCGAGGTGTTTGGTCCACTTTTTTTACTGCTGCTTCTTCAACTACGGGTTCACTTGTTCTCTTAGTTGTCTGATTTTCTTCTTCTTTTTGTTGTTTCATCTCATATGAGAGGGGTAAGTCTCCCTCTGAGTCCTGGGATCGTATACGCTCAACCCTATAATGGGGTGTATCTAACTGAGGATCGGGCACCACAACGACAGAGACCTTGTTTCTTTGTTCGATGTCTAAAAGCATCTTTCTTTTTTCGTTTAGGACAAATGATGAAACACTTATGGGTAAAAACGCTCTAATTTCTGAGCTGGTCTCTTTTAAAGCTTCTTCTTCAACCATTCTAAGAACCGCTAAAGCTGATGATTCAACATCTCTTATACTCCCCAAACCATCGCATCTAGGGCAGACTACACCGCTCGTTTCTCCCAAAGAGGGGCGCAGCCTTTGGCGCGACATTTCTAAGAGACCAAATTGAGAAATCCTGCCAACCTGAACTCGAGCTCTATCAATTTGAAGCTCATCCCGCATTCGATTTTCGATCATTCTTTGATTCTTAGGTGATATCATGTCGATAAAATCTATGACCACTAAACCACCAATATCTCTGAGCCTCAATTGCCTGCATATCTCCGTAGCAGCTTCAAGATTAGTATTCAACGCGGTATCTTCAATATCTGCTCCTCTGGTAGCTCTGGAGGAATTAATATCAATTGATACTAAAGCTTCGGTAGGATCTATTACTAGTGAGCCACCCGAGGGCAATCTGACTTCTCTGTTAAAGGCGGTTTCGATCTGGCTTTCTATTTGATACCTATTAAACAGCGGCACATCGCTAGAGTACATCTTCAACTTAGGTTTGAAATGCGGCATTACTTGTTCAATAAATTGATTAGCTTGGTCAAAAGCTTCAACCGTATCCAGTTGAATTTCTCCAATATCATCTTTTAAATAATCCCTCACTGCGCGCGTAATTACGTCGCTTTCTTGGTAAATCAAAAAAGGGGCCTTTTTTTCTTCCGATGCTTTAGTAATCGCGTTATGTACGTTTAACAAGTAGTCAAGGTCCCATTGGAGTTCCTCAGCATTTCTGTCAACCCCTGCCGTGCGAATGATGACGCCCATGTTTTTTGGGATATTTAAGTGTGACATAGATTCCTTTAATGCCTGGCGCTCTTCTCCTTCTATTCTTCTGGATATGCCTCCAGCGCGAGAGTTATTAGGCATTAAAACTAGGTATCGGCCGGCAAGAGACAGCATAGTTGTAAGGGCAGCACCCTTGGACCCCCTCTCTTCTTTATCTACTTGTACTATCAGTTCCTGGTTTTCCTTGATTACATCTTGGATATTAATCTTTCCTCGAATACTGCTTGGCTGAACACTGAAGTATTCTCTAGATATTTCTTTGAGGGGAAGGAATCCGTGGCGATTCCCCCCATAGTCGACGAAGGCTGCTTCTAGGCTAGGTTCGACACGAGTGACTCTTGCCTTATATATATTCGATTTTTTTTGAACCCGGATCCTTTTTTCGATATCCAGATCATATAGTTTTTGGCCGTCGACCATAGCAACCCTTAGTTCTTCTTCATGGGTTGCATTTATTAGCATTCGTTTCATATTCGTCCACGCTTGTTCGTAGGCACGAGTAACGTTTGGCGTAATAGGAAAGGCGATAAAACCGACAGCTCTAACTGTGGTTCAGAGGATTTCGGCATAATTTCACGTTAACTCACGTTAAGAGGAACTGCCGATTCTTTTTTTTCAGTTGAATCCTTCTTCCACAGGACTCAATATTATCTAATCTGCCTACTACGCTAGAACCGAACTCTGTGCGGTTAATAGCTACCTAGCCGTGTCTGAGGGCTAGGCGATTTAAATTCTTATGATGTTCCCCAATGGAACTTCCGGACCGATCTTCTCAACGATCGTTACCAATAATCTGCTCTATTAGCCTTTTTTACCGTCTTGTTAGTTGCTGGCTATCCGAATGAAGAACAAGTATAACAAGATTTCCAAAAAAAACTAATTCTAAAATTATTTTCAATTAATGCAGACTTTTCAAAATGTAACCTTTTTAAAAATTATGGAGGATAGTGCCGGCCAAAGGCTCGATAATTTTTTATTTAAAACACTCAAAGGAGTGCCGAAGTCAAGAATTTATCGGTTGATCCGAAGAAATGAGATAAGGGTTAACAGGAGCCGAGCAAGTGCCTCAACCAAGCTTTATTTGAGTGATGAGGTTAGATTGCCCCCAATTAGGTTAAGCGCGAGAGAAAACAAGTATGTCGACCCTCTTTTTAAGCCCGAGACTCAAATCGTTTTTGAGAATAGCGATTTGATTGTTTTCAACAAACCTGCCGGACTTGCTGTTCACGGTGGGTCATCGGTAAAATTTGGTTTGATCGAAAGTTTAAGAGCAAGCCGAAAAAATAAAAATACAAAAGAAAAACTTGAGCTAATTCATAGACTTGATAAGGATACCTCAGGATGTCTCATGATCTCAAAAAAACGCGCTAGCCTGGTTTTTTTGCAAGAATTGCTTCGTAGGCCCGGAAGTATTTCGAAGAGGTACACAGCTCTTGTTCATGGCGACTGGCCTGAAAAGTTGACTTATATAAACCAAGCTCTTGAGGTATATTCTAATGAGGGGCGCGAGCGTTGGACTAAAGTAAGTGCATCAGGAAAAAGCGCTAGAACTGGGTTTAGAAAGATTTCCGGAAACGAGGATTTCTCGCTGGTTGAAGCTTTTCCAAAAACCGGAAGAACTCACCAAATAAGGGTGCACGCGCTTTGGGCTCGCCACCCGATAGTAGGAGATATTAGGTACGGCGATAAATTTAAGGAATCAGTGTTAGGGTTAAAAACCCGCATGATGCTGCACGCATCCCAAATCTCAATCCCCCAAAATAAACACGTTGGGAAAGTAGATGTTGAATGCCCCCTGTCTCAAGAATTTACGGAAACATTTAAGATGTTATTAAAATAAACGTAAAAACAGTTACCTAGGATATTTGTGTAGAAAAACTCTTGTATTTTTTTGGTCGGCTTTGTTTTTGCCTGTTCGCCTTTGATCCCAAGTGAGAGAAAGTGCTTGATTAAGAAGTTTAAGTAAAAAAATTTTCAGCTTGATTTCTTCCAATTGCCTAAAGTTTTAACTTTTTTAGGCGGCACTTTGTAAGCTAGATTTTCTTGTTTGAGTTAGCTGCTCTGATTCGAATAGTCTTCAGCTCTCCGAATCAAATAGAATCTTTTAAACAGGTAGACGTTTTTGTGGTAGCTAAAACAGTGCTTCAACGCTCAAGGCTTCTAAATTAAGAGATCCAAAATAATTGCTGATAGATTATGTTAGACGGTTTAAAACGACACAATGAATCTCTAGACGAAATAAGCTCTATTTTTATCTTTCCTTTCTTTGACAGGCGTGACTCGACTGCCTAATATGCGCATCAAAAGAAGCAGGTAAGCCAATCTGAAAGAAATAGATCACGCTAAGCAAGCCCGAAGAAACGCGACATGGAAAGGATCGGAACCTCTGGTTAATTTCGATAGATTGTGCCCTTTGGTTCTTGGGCAGGAGGGGCAGGTAAAATTTTCTTTGATTTTCTCTATTGACGAACAATGCCGAACTTTGATAACCGGCAATGTATCAGCAGCGGTTAACTTAGAGTGTCAGATTTGCCTTGGAGAATTTTCGGAACAGATCTCCTGTGAGATAAATACTGTGGTTGTCGAAGAGCTAAACGAGCTATTTGATTTGGACCAGGACCGAGCGGCGTTTGTTGCAGTTGGAAAGTGCGTTTCTCTGCAGGATATAGTGGAAGATGAGCTAATTGTGGCTATACCTATGGCACCTAAACATAGGAGCGGATGTGCTGGATACGCGGCCAGATTCTCAGAGGGCAGTGACTCAAAGGAGGCGTTGGGCGAAGCAGCCTGCGAAGATACTTATCGGCCGTTCAGCGATTTGGCGTTAAAATATAAAGGACGAGACAGGAAGGAGGTTTGATATGGCTGTTCAAAAAAGTAAGGTCACTCGAGCAAGGAGAGGTAAACGAAGATCGCACGATAGTTTAGGATCTGCGACACTTTCGGAAGACCCAACTACCGGTGAGACTCATAGAAGACATCACATCACGGAGGACGGTTTCTATAGAGGAAAAAAGGTGTTTTCAGATGATGTTTCAGAAGATTAGTTCTAAACATATCCAAAGAATTTCCCGAATATGAGTGGTTTTGCTTACGTCTTTCCGGGACAAGGATCGCAATCGGTTGGAATGTTAGTTGCAAAAAGTTCTGAGGTAGCTGCTACTTACGAAGAAGCTTCAGAGGCCTTGGGCTACGATATGGGAGAGTTAATCTCCTCTGGACCAGAAGAGGTGCTTAATCAAACTGAATACACCCAACCAGCTTTGCTCACTGTTTCGATAGCTCTGTTTCGATATGCGATGAACAATAATGCGGAGTTTCCTGACGTCGTTCTGGGGCATAGCTTAGGTGAGTATGCAGCATTAGTAGCGGCAGGAGCCATTCGATTTGAAGATGCTGTTAAATTAGTTCGGAGACGTGGCCAATATATGCAAGGGGCGGTCCCTCTCGGAAAGGGTGGCATGGCAGCTGTTTTAGGGCTTAGTGACGATATGATGATAGAGATTTGCGAGTCCGTGACGCGAGAATCGAAAACAGGATTAGTTGAAGCCGCAAATTTCAATGCGCCAGAGCAAGTTGTTGTGGCCGGAGATAATGAAACACTTAAAGTTTTGATAGGAAGATGCAAAGAAAGCGGTGCGAAAAGATCCATCCTTTTAAACGTTAGCGCACCTTTTCATTGCTCGTTAATGAAGCCGGCAGCGTTAAAAATGGAAGAACGCCTAAGTGAAATTGAAATTATCGCACCAAAGATCCCTGTTGTTCAAAATGTAACCGCAGTTTATGAGACAGACCCTGAGTCGATTCGGAGAAATTTAGTGGATCAAGTATGTGCCCCCGTTCGTTGGACCGAGTCGATAAAAACTCTTTGGGATAATCAGGTAGAAAACTTTGTTGAGTGCGGTCCAGGAAGAGTCCTCAGTGGCCTTATTAAGCGAGTAAACAAAAGAGCGGTTGTGGGCTCTCTTAACGCTGAAATAGAAGCTAACCAGTTAGCGAGCCTCGGTAAATAATGCAAAAAGTAGCCGTAGTCACTGGAGCAAGTCGCGGGATAGGCCATGCTATTTCTGGAGAACTTATTAACTCTGGGTTTTTTGTCGTTGGCACATCGACCTCGCAGGCAGGTGCGGAGAAAATCTCGAAAGGAATATCAGGCCTGGGCTTCGGTATGCAGCTCGATATTGCTGACACTGAATCAATAGACCATTTTGCGAATGAAGTGAAAGAGAGGTTTGAGGCGCCGCTTGTGTTAATTAATAATGCTGGGATAACCAGAGATAATATTGCTATTAGAATGAAGAATGAAGAGTGGGATGATGTTATAGAGACGAACCTGAGCGGTCTTTTTAGAATTACAAAAGCTTTTCTTAGAGGCATGATCAAGGCGCGTTGGGGCCGTATTATAAACCTGTCGTCTGTCGTCGGCTCAATGGGCAATCCTGGTCAAACCAACTATGCGGCTTCGAAAGCTGGAATAGAAGGGTACACTCGCTCCCTAAGTTTAGAGTTGGGTTCCCGAGGAATCACAGTGAATTCTATAGCGCCAGGCTATATAAAAACCGAGATGACACAGGAAATTGCGGAGTCTAATCAGCAGGCGATGCTTAATTTGATTCCTTTGGGCAGATTTGGAGATGCTGCCGAGGTGGCTGCTCTAGCGTCATTTTTATGCAATGAATCATCTAGTTACATCACCGGAGAGACGATTCACATCAACGGCGGGATGTATAGATCGTAGAAAATTTTAGTCTTTGTAAGAAAACTCACACAAAAAGCTTGAATCAGTATCGGCCATTTCATTAAACTACCGCTTCTTTACAGCAGAAGGAGTAATTCCGGCCATGAGCACTATTGTTGAACGAGTTACAAAATTAGTATGTGAGCAACTCGGGGTCAAAGAAGAGGAAGTTACCCCTGAAGCTTCTTTTGTTGAGGATCTCGGAGCAGATTCGCTCGACACAGTCGAATTAGTTATGGCTCTAGAAGAAGAGTTTGAGACTGAGATACCTGACGAGGAAGCAGAGAAAATAACCACGGTTAAAGAAGCGATCGACTACATCGAAGCCAATACGTAAAAAGCGACCCAGCAATAATCTGTTCACTTACATTTGGTTTGCGTTTTAATCATCTCCTTTAAAGTATTTTGTTTGGGGAACGACAATGTCGGGCAGAAGGGTTGTAATTACAGGTATAGGCATGGTCAGTCCGTTAGGCCCTGATGTAAGAACATCTTGGGCTGCGATGTTGGCAGGAAAGAGCGGAATTTCTAATCTCACGGCTTTCGACGTAACAAAGCACACTGTAAAAATTGGCGGCCAGATTCCAGATTTTGATTTATCTAGTTACATCTCTCCAAAGGATTCTAGGAGAATGGACGATTTCATTCTCCTAGGCTTGGCAGCTGGAGTGCAGGCGGTCAGTGATTCGGAGATTGATTCGTCACCTGTTGACTTAAGAAGAGTTGGCGTCTCAATTGGATCAGGGATTGGCGGGATCAATACAATAGAGACCTGTCATGACGTGGTTATCAATAAAGGACCATCCAAGGTTTCCCCGTTTTTTGTGCCCTCTAGCATTATTAATATGGTTTCTGGGCACCTTTCAATAAGGTATGGGTTCAGGGGACCAAACTTGGCAATATCCACGGCGTGTACCACTGGACTCCATAATATAGGAATGTCTGCGAGATTAATTATGCATGGAGATGCAGATATTATGGTCGCTGGAGGAGCTGAAAAGGCGACCTGTCCAACGACCATTGCAGGTTTTGCGGCGATGAGAGCTCTTTCTCTAAGAAATGAAGATCCCACAAGCGCTAGTAGGCCGTGGGATCGAGATAGAGACGGGTTCGTTCTCAGCGACGGTGCAGGAGCTATTGTTCTAGAGGAATACGAACATGCGAAAAAAAGAGGAGCAAGAATTTATTGCGAACTCATTGGTTTTGGGATGAGTGCAGATGCTGATCACATGACTTCTCCTTCTAGCAATGGTTCGGGTGCCGCAGACGCTATGAAGAATGCCTTGAATGATGCCAAAATCCCTTCCTCCAATGTTCACTACATAAATGCGCATGGCACCTCCACAACTCTGGGAGACCTTGCGGAAACGGCTGCAATAAAAAGCACTTTTGGTTCACACGCGAGCAAGCTTCTTGTCAGTTCTACTAAGTCAATGCATGGCCATGCCCTCGGCGCTGCCGGTGCCATAGAAGCGATTGTGACTATCTGCGCGATTCAGGATCAAGTCGCTCCTCCGACTATAAATCTCGAAAATCCGAGCGATGGGTGCGATTTGGATTATGTGGCCGGAAATGCAAAAGAAACGCTCATTGACGTAGCGATGAGCAATTCTTTTGGGTTTGGGGGCACTAATGGCTCGTTAGTTCTAAAGAAAATTGCATAGTCATATTAAAGAGTTCATCGAAAGGAATAAGTTATTTCTGCTAACTTTTTCTTTATTTTTTTTATTGGTTCTTATAGTTGCCTTTGCATTCATTTTGTCCAAACTCGACTCGAGTATGGATCGCTCTATGATACTAGAGGTTCCAAGAGGTTCGACCATACTTGATCTGTTCGACAAACTTGAGGAGGAGGGGTCTCTGATCAATCAGAACAGGAATGTCATAAGGCTTTACTCGAAACTTACAGAAGATAGAGGTCCGATAAAAGCTGGGAAGTATAGTTTGGCCAAGGGGATGACTGTTCGAGAAATAATAAAGTTGCTTAGAGCCGGAGCGGTGGTTAGTTATCGGGCGACCTTTCCAGAGGGTTGGACTTTCAGCCAGTGGCGTAAAAAGTTAATGGTTCTGCCGCACCTAAATAAGAAGATCCCGGACATGAGCGACGCTGAAATCGCTGGTTTGATTGGGATAAAGGGCGAGATCGAAGGTTGGTTTTTTCCAGACACGTACTACTATAATCTTGGAACTAGCGACCTAGATTTGCTTGAAAGTGCCCACCGAAAAATGAAAGAAATTATCGCTTTAGAATGGTCGAGCAGACGCGCGGAAAGGCTTTTAAAAACGCCTTATGAGTCACTTATCCTAGCTTCAATGGTTGAAAAAGAAACAGGATACGGGCCCGATAGAGCCAAAATTGGTTCGGTGTTCTTAAATCGGCTGAGAAGCGGGATGAGATTGGAGAGTGACCCGACGGTCATATATGGTTTGGGAGGTGCTTTCGATGGCGATCTTAAAAGGCACCATTTGAGGCGTGATAACCCCTTTAATACATACACTCGGTTTGGTCTGCCCCCGACTCCAATTGCTTCGCCGGGGCGCGAGTCCATAAATGTGGTTCTCTCTGAGGTTAAGTCTCCCTTTTATTATTTTGTAGCAATGGGTAACGGTAAAAGTTATTTTTCAAAGAATTACAAAGAGCATTTGGCCGCCGTTAAAAGATACCAACTTGGAAATAGCAGACGGGCTCCTTGACATGTCATCAGGTAAATTTCTCACGTTTGAAGGGATAGAGGGAGCCGGTAAATCCACCCAAATAGAGCTCTTAGCGGAATATTTAAAAGATTTAGAATTTAAAGTGGTTCTAACCAGAGAGCCTGGAGGTACAGCCCTCGGAGAGGTGTTGCGGGAAATTTTGTTGGATGAGCGACAAAAAAATGTGGTTCCTATGGCTGAGCTTCTCTTGATGGCTGCTGCCAGAGCTCAGCATATTGAAGAGAAGATCAAACCCGCTCTCGAAAGCGGAAAATGGGTCTTATGCGACAGATTTAATGACTCAAGTATCGCTTATCAAGGTGCTGGACGCGGGCTTGGAGCTTCGCATGTCCAAAAACTAACGGAGTTAGCTTTCGGAAGCTTCGTTCCTGATCTTACAATTGTTCTTGACTTAGAATGGAAGGATGGATTGAGAAGAGCAACAAAAAATTCAAAAGCTGACCGTTTCGAAAAGGAAGGGGCCAAATTCTTTGGACCAGTCAGGGACACTTTTTTGAGTTTGTCTAGAAAAGATTCAAGATATCAAGTTTTTGACGCATCTTCTTCTGTTGAGGCCATTCAAAATGAACTGAGATTGCTGATTAAATCGAGGTTTCTTTGAGCTCTAATATTCCGTCCAATGGTGATGGTAGCTGGATTAATTTCCTAACAACGGTCGAAGCGAAAAAGTTGCCTCATGCGTTCTTGATAAATGCAGAGGCTGAGGACTCCGGAGAAGCGGTGGGCAAGGCAATTACAGAGCGCCTTTTGTGCACTTCTTCTTTCAAACCTTGCCAAAATTGTAAAAGCTGCAAGTTAAGGTTGGCGAGCAACCACCCTGATTTAAAGATCCTTGACAGAGGAGATGACAGGCAGATCAAGGTAGAAAAAGTTCGTGATGTCATCGATTGGGCAACTAAGAGCTCGGTTTTAGGCGGCATAAAACTCTGTCTGATTTGTGCTGCCGACGATCTAAACGTTCAGGCGCAAAATGCTTTACTAAAAGTGCTTGAAGAGCCACCAAAAGGAACTTTCTTTTGTTTGGTAAGTAACCGACCTTTGTCTCTTTTGCCTACAGTTAGGAGTCGTTGCCAGACTTACAAACTTAAATTGCCATTTGATAATACTCAGAGTTTTGCGAACCTTGAAAAGAGAGAGATCGATGATTCATTTGCGCTAATAGAAAAGCATGTGTCGTCCTCTTCGAAAAAAGGAGGTGGAGTTCCTGATAATTTTGAACCAGAATCCGAAAAAGTCGGAGATCTTATCTGTTCAATTATTGATGGCTCAGTTTCTCCTTTCTTGGGCGCAGGAGAAATTGATCGGCTTAGTAAGTCTGAGAGCTTAAGTGTTTTATATAAAGTGACTTTTGATGCGATGGTTATTCAGAAAGTTGGCTTGGAAGAAATTAAGTATCCATCACTTTTCAAGGCGAGTGAGTTACTGTCGTTAAACGCCAATTTTGATGAACTTGCCGATATAGTTAGCCTAGTTCATCAGGGCATATCAATGTCTCGCGGGTTCTCTAACATAAATCAGTCCAAATTGACTGAGAGAATATGTAGTTATATTTCGAATTTATAGACCCTTTGTTCAGGTCAATTATCGCAAGCCTCGGGAGGAATAACAAAGGCTCTTCTTGGCCGAGGAACCTTTGCATGGTATATATATTAATCTGATATTGTCGGGTCGCGTCGCTGGATGATCGAACCTGAAAGGGCGAAAAGGAGGGAAAATGGTATCAGTAGTTTATGAAGCACCGAATTCAATCGATGAAGCAGTCAGGCTGCTAAAGGAATCAGAAATCCCTGCTCGGGTACTAGCCGGAGGAACAGACCTTATAATCCAAAACAACTCCACAGAGGATCAATCCCGTTTAATAGTCGATGTAAAAAAAATAGACGGTATGTTGGAGGCCAAGTTTTCGAAAGACGGTTTAGAACTAGGTCCCTCAATGTGTTGCGCTGAGCTCACGGCCCGCGGAGACATTAAACAGATCTTCCCTGGGCTGGTTGAGGCGGCATATCTTATTGGATCGACCCAAGTTCAAGGGAGGGCAAGCATCGGCGGGAATCTTTGTAATGCCTCTCCAGCCGCTGATACAATCCCCTCTCTAATAGCTAACAAAGCAGTTTGCATTATCTCAGGCTCAGACGGTGAGAGAAATATAGCCGTAGAAGATTTTGTTACCGGCGTAGGCACCAATTGCCTAAGAGTGGGGGAATTAGTAAAGCTAATAAAGGTCCCGATGCCTTCTGAAAGATCGAGTGACGCGTATTTGCGTTTTATTCCTCGAACTGAGATGGATATTGCTGTCGCCGGTGCCGCAGTTAGTTTGGCTCTTGATGATGACGATGTTTGTGTTTCGGCCAGAGTCGCCATCGGAGCGGTTGCTCCAACGGCACTCTTGGTCGAATCTGCTGCGGCTTGTTTGATTGGAACAAAGTTGGATGTTGTCGCCCTAAAAAATGCAGCTCGAGCGGCGAGCGAATCATCTAGTCCGATATCTGATCGAAGAGGCACAGCGGAATATAGGCGCCACATTGTGGGCGTGCTTGTAAAAAGGGCTGCTAAAATAGCCATGCAAAGAGCTCAAGGAGAAAAAGTATGACCAAGGCTCACGTAACGACGAGTGTAAACGGTGATCCATACGAGTTTCTTTGCGAGCCGGGAGAGACGCTGTTAACTGTGTTAAGAGATGATCTACAGTTGACAGGCACGAAAGAAGGTTGTGGCTCAGGCGACTGCGGAGCGTGCTCCGTGATGTTAAATGGACGATTAGTTTGTTCCTGTTTGGTGCTAGGGGTTGAAGCAGAGGGTGCTGACGTCCAAACAGTTGAAGGGATAGGAAATAAAGATAGCCTTCATGTCATACAAGAGAAATTTCTTGAGCACGCTGCGCTTCAATGCGGTATTTGCACGCCCGGTTTGATTGTGAGCGTAAAAGCTTTGCTTGAAGAAAATCCAAATCCGACTGAAGAAGAAGCTAGGTATTACTTAGCGGGAAATCTTTGTCGATGCACTGGTTATGACAAGATTATAAGGGCAGTGCTTGATGCAGCCCAAACGATGAAAGAGGAATCAGCGATATGAGCGAAGCAGAGAGTTTTAAATATGTCGGCCAGAGAACCATTCGGCCGGACGGGTTTGATAAAGTAACGGGGCGAGCTTCCTATGGTGCGGACCTTGCTCTTCCGGGAATGTTATGGGGAAAAACTCTGAGAAGCCCGCACGCGCATGCGAAGATTTTGT
>CACFLG010000004.1 GCA_902567095.1 uncultured OM182 clade bacterium | reverse complement strand
TGTTAGATTATGATTTATCGGCGTCTGAACCAGGGACAGAAATATTTAATGGAAAGATTAAGGTTTCTGAAAACGAGATAAGTATCACTGGATATGGATCAGGTCCGATAGCGGCTTTTGTTGATGCTTTAGTAAAAACTCTAAACGAACCTCTAAACGTAGTAGATTATCATGAATACGCATTAAACAAAGGCTCTCAGGCCCAAGCTATATGCATTATGGCACTGGAAGACGAGAATAAGGTATGTTTTTACGGGGTTGGTACAAGCCAGAACACAAACAGAGCGGCCTTCGACTCAATTCTGTCAAGCTTAAACAGGAAATGGTCTAAATAGAATTTGCGATCTTGGGGCTTTTGATATGTCGTGATAGCTTTGCCCTTCGGATGACATTGTCTTTGATCGAAAGAATTTCAATTCGGTATTCGTCTATTTGAAGACAAACGTTGGCTTCGGGAATGTTTTCTAGATGCTCTGTGATCAAGCCATTAAGCGTCTTGGGTCCATCATTTGGAAGGTCCCACCCGAGCTCTCGGTTTATGGTCCGTATCTGAGCCCCGCCCTCTACAAGAAAGGAACCGTCGAACAATTTTTTTATCTCTTCTCTGCTAGAGGGAAGATTTGAAGTGAATTCGCCTACAATTTCTTCAAGAATGTCTTCTATCGTTACTATACCTTGGATGTCACCGTATTCGTCAACGATTATCCCGATACGTTCTTTTTTATTTTGGAAATTGAATAATTGGGTTTGCAAGGCTGTCCCTTCAAGAACGAAATAAGGTTTTCGCGTTTGTCTCAAAAGGGCATCTTTGGTTAGTTCGCCATTTATCAGAAATTTGACCGCATTTCTTACATGCAAGACTCCCATTATTTTCCCTATGTCGTCTTTGAATACGGGTAACATTGTGTGTTGTGTCGAATGCATTTGGTCAATAATCTTTGTCATTTCTTCCTGAATATTGATTCCCACGATTTCCGACCTAGGAACCATTACATCGTCAACAGTAACTTTTCCGAGGTCTAGCACTCCAAGCATCATGTCTTGATCGTGGTCCGCGATTTTTGTTCCCTCGTGGACAACGGTTCTCAATTCATCAATGCTCAATTCATCATTAGAGGGCTCTGTGTGACCAACGCCAAGCAAGTAGAGCAATCGATTTGCGATGCCATTGACTATCCAAACAAAAGGAAAGCTGATCCAAAGCAAAGCTTGCAATAAAAAGGAGGAGGGGAGAGCAATTTTCTCGGGGTATATTGCAGCTATTGTTTTAGGTGCAACTTCGGCGAGAATTAAAAAAACGGTAGTACAAATTATTGGAGCTAACGCAATGCCTGCTTCTCCCCATATTTCTATCGCCAGAATGGTGGCAAGAGAGGCTGCTGTGAAGTTCGCCAGATTATTACCAATTAATATGACACCAAGCAATCTGTCTGGTCGCCTGAGAAGCGAATCTGCTACTTTCGCACCCCTGTTGCCCTGCTTCTTAAGATGCTTTAGCCGATATTTGTTGAGGGCCATCATGGCCGTCTCTGATCCCGAAAAATATGCAGATATCGCTACTAGTAGACAGATTGCGCCGAAGACGGCGCCAATCGACGAGCTTTCCAAAAACTTGTGCCTCCACTAATTCGTGGAATAAGTTGAACTTATGAGGGTTTTACTTGTCAAGCCCCATAGCGACTAGTTTAGCAGCAGTTCCATTACAAATTTACTTCCAAAATACCCAAGAGCTAATAAAACAAATCCAACCACTGTCCAGCGTGAAGCAATCAGACCGCGCCATCCAAGATACTTTCTTCCTAATGCTAAAAGTGTGAAAACTAGCCAAGCAGCGATAGCTAAGACGGTGTGATGGATAACTCCGGGCCCTGAAAAGTCTTCTACGAATAAAAAGCCGGATGCGATACTAAATGTCAAAAACAATAGCCCTATCCAAAGTAATTCAAACATCATTTGTTCCATCGTTTCCAGGGCGGGAAGGCTTTTGATAAGGCTAAGTTGACGATTTCGTAACATTCTATCGCCAAAAGATAGCATTGCTGCTTGGACGGCCGCTATTGTAAGAATGCTATAGGCTATGACAGACATTGCTATGTGAACAGCCATACCGCCGTCAATCTCATTTTTAAGTTCAGAATGATTTTTGAAAAGAGTGTTTAGAAGCACTGCGACGGCCCCGATTGGGAAAATTAGTAAGAACAAGTTCGATATAGGTCTGCGAAAACTGCCCAGCAAAACAATTACACCTATAGTCAAAGCCATCAACGATAGCATCGAGTAAAGACCAAAATTATAAGCTGAGCCATCAAAAATAGTCTGAAAAACTATTAAAAAATGGCAAAAGATAGCTCCCGACGCTAGAAATTTGACAGAGGAGTTTGTCTTTCGTTCAGCAGAAAAATTTCTCATTTGAAAAATGCTTGCCAAAAGATAGAGAACAATTGCCAAGTAACTTAATGCGGAAAATATCATTTGTTGCTCAATTCAAAAAACTTTTGATTGTTGTAAAGCCTGATAACCCTATATTATCTCAAGGCGTTCATATTTTCAGGTAAAAATATGTTTGAAACATTATCAAAAAAAATGACAGACGCTTTTTCTGTGATTTCACCCAAAAGTAGCTTGACCGAAGATAATATTCAACAAGCCGTAAAGGATATTAGAGTTGGTTTGCTCGAAGCAGACGTGGCTCTCAGCGTAATTGATGATTTTATTTCCAAAGTCAAAAGCAGATCCGTTGGAAAAAAGATTTCAAAAGGATTGTCTGCCTCTCAACAGTTTATAAAGATCGTTAAGGAAGAATTAACCGATCTGATGGGAGCGGAAGGAACCAGTCTGGACTTGGCGTCGCAACCTCCTGTGGTGATTTTAGTAGCCGGCTTGCAGGGTGTGGGAAAGACCACTACCGTAGGTAAATTAAGCGCGCTGCTCAGAGAACGAGAAAAAAAATCGGTTTTGGTTGCAAGTACTGATGTTCAGAGACCGGCAGCAATCGAACAACTTAAACTTCTTGCCTCTGCCGCCGGTGTGGAATTCTTCCCATCAAATCCGACCCAGTCCCCGAAAGAAATTGCTAGATTGTCGCTTGTCGAAGCAAAAACCCAATTTAAGGATGTTCTTATAGTAGATACGGCGGGGCGTTTGTCTGTGGATCAAGAAATGATGCAAGAGTTAAAGGACATACATTCTGTTTTAGAACCAAAAGAGACTTTATTTGTGGTCGATGCTTTAACAGGACAGGACGCGGCACTGACCGCTAAGACTTTTGACAGCGAATTGGCTTTAACGGGATTGATCCTCTCGAAAGTTGATAGCGATAGTCGCGGAGGAGCGGCACTCTCAGCGAAGGCGGTTACCGGAAAACCAATAAAATTTATAGCTAATGGCGAATCGATAGATTCAATTGAGTACTTTCATGCTGAACGAGTGGCGTCTAGGATACTAGGAATGGGGGATGTCCTCTCCCTTATTGAAGAGGTTGAAAGAAAGGTTGACGCTAAAAAAGCGAGCAGGTTAGCCTCGAAATTTAAAAAAGGAAACAAGTTCGATTTAGAGGATTTTAGAGATCAGATTCAGCAAATGAACAACTTAGGTGGGCTTGGAAAAATGCTTGAGAAACTCCCGATTTCGGGTTCAATGAAAGAAGGTGCTCAGGAAAAGATTGAGAGGAATAAATTTGGTCAAATGATCGTTATCATTGACTCAATGACCCCAAAAGAGAGGCACTTCCCTGATAAAATAAATGGTTCTAGAAAAAGGCGAATAGCAAGTGGTTCGGGCACGACGATACAAGATATAAGTCGACTTCTAAAACAGTTTAAACAGATGCAAAAAATGACAAAGAAGTTAGGCAAGCGGGGCCGATTAGCTGACGCGATCAAGGGAATGGGCTAAGTCGATCTTTAGAATCGACTTATTAGTTCCTTTAATCAGAGAACGAAAACTTTAGAAATTATGGGCGGTTGGATTATTTTGTGCTTTCGCTTAGAATACTCATCCATTTTTGAAGATCCAAGGGTTGTTTCGGTCCTTGTTGAAGGAAAATTTCATGATAGTAGTGCGTCTAGCGAGGGGCGGTAGCAAAAAACGTCCGTTTTACCATTTTCATGTAGCGGATAGGCGGGAGCCTAGGGATGGCAAATATATTGAGCGTCTCGGATTTTTTAATCCGTTGGCGCGCGGCGGCGAAGAAGAGATGCGTTTGGATACAGCTCGTCTGGAATACTGGCTTGGCCAAGGCGCAAAAATGTCAGATAGGGTGAAATCCTTGGCTAAGAGACAAAAAAGAAAGGTCCGTGATCAAGAACCTAAAGATGGCGAGGCTGCCTAAATGAAAAGTGACTAATATCCAAGAAGTTCTTGTTGGGGAAATTATTGGATCACATGGCTTGAAAGGATGGGTTCAAGTCTTCTCCTATACCAGGCCAGCTGAAAAGATTTTGACATACTCTCCGTGGCAATTGACCGATGCGACTGAAAGCGAGGAGGTTTTGATCTCGTCCTCCAGAGTGGTCGGAAAGAAAATACTAGTATTGTTTGAAGAATGTGTGAGCAGGAACCAAGCCGATGGGTTTCGGGCTAGAAAAGTCTTTATAGACAAATCTCAAATGCCAGACCTAGAAGAAGGAGATTTTTATTGGAATGAGTTAGTCGGCATGAAAGTAAAAACGACAGAAGGAATATTTTTGGGCAACGTAGAAACCTTGATAGAAACCGGAGCTAACGATGTCTTAGTAGTGAGTCCAGCCAGAGAGAGTTGGGATGATCAGGAGAGACTTATTCCGTACGTTGATCAAGGAGTTGTTGTGAAAGTAGACCGGTTTTTGAATCAGATAACCGTAGACTGGGACCCTAACTATTGAAGGGAAAAAACGAATTTTATGTGGGTAGGTATTATATCTTTATTTCCCGAAATCTTTGGGCCTTTCCTCAAATTTGGAGTTATAGGAAGGGGAATAAATAGCGGGTTGATCAAGATAGATTTTTGGAATCCGAGAGATTTCTCTGGTGATCCAAACGGGGCAGTGGATGATAAGCCCTACGGAGGAGGCCCGGGTATGGTTATGAAGGCGCAGCCTATTTTTAGTGCCATTGAGGCTGCTAAAAAAGAGCGAGGGAGTGACTTGCACGTTGTGTATTTGTCGCCACAAGGCAGTCCTTTAAATCAAAATGTTTTAAAAGGTCTTTTAGAAAAGAGAAATATCTTGCTAGTTTGTGGAAGGTACGAAGGAATAGACGAAAGGTTAATAGAGCGCGTGGTTGATGAGCAGATCTCAATAGGAGACTACGTCTTGAGCGGTGGGGAGATAGCAGCAATGGTTGTCATTGACGGAGTATCCAGGTTCGTGCCCGGTCTTTTGGGAGGAGAAACCTCCGCTCACGATGATTCGTTCTCAGACGGTTTGTTAGAGCATCCGCAGTATACGAGGCCATTTTCCTGGGCTGGACGTTCAGTCCCAGAT
This sequence comes from uncultured OM182 clade bacterium, assembly GCA_902567095.1. GTDB lineage: Bacteria > Pseudomonadota > Gammaproteobacteria > Pseudomonadales > Azotimanducaceae > UBA9659. The sequence continues at coordinate 65,061 of CACFLG010000004.1, read as the reverse complement.
ATACTTCTGAGCGGTGATCATCAAAAAATTGCTGATTGGAGAAAATCTGAAGCGATCGATCGGACCTCAAAGAGACGTCCTGATCTCTTAAAAAGCCGGACGCTTACCGAAAAAGAACGAAAGATATTGAACAAAAATATAGAAATATCTAACGAATGAAGGACAGGCAGATGAGTAAAAACAAAATCATAGAAAATATTGAAGCGGGCCAAGTCAAACATGACCATCCCGAATTTAGCCCGGGAGATACTGTTATTGTTCAGGTCAGGGTAAGAGAGGGCAGCCGAGAGCGTCTGCAGGCATACGAAGGTGTAGTCATAGCTAAAAGGAACAGAGGGGTTAATTCGGCTTTTACGGTGAGGAAAATTTCTCATGGGGTAGGAGTAGAGAGAACGTTTCAAACACACAGTCCTCTAATAGATAGTATTACCCTGAAGCGCCGAGGTGATGTCAGGAAGTCTAAGCTATACTATCTTAGAGAAAGAAGCGGCCGTTCCGCGAGAATAAAAGAAAAATTAGGTTAATACTTCGATATTTTCTTAATTATTCTGAGTGCAAAAGCCTGAAATAAAGGTAGGAGTTTCTCTATAAGTATCACTACCCGCCAAAAGTTGCATTTCGAGAGAAACGCTACCTTGATTTCACAATTTCTTAACAAATTGTGGGCTGAAAAAGGGCTAAGTCAAAACACGCTTCGTTCGTACGAGTATGATTTAAAAAGCTTAAGCAGGTGGTCGAGCTCAGAAATGTCTCGAGGGCTCGACGCGGTGGACAGAAAGATGATTTTGGGTTACCTCTCCCACCTACTAGAAAAAGGAATTTCTTCTCGTTCGGCGTCTAGGCGGCTCTCCTCTATTAAATCTTTCTATAAATTTCTCTATGAAAAAAATCTAATAGATCGAGATCCTGTCGAAAAAGTCGATAATCCAAAAGTTGGTAGATCACTCCCCAAAATTTTATCTGAGAGAGATGTAGAGATTTTGTTGCTTGCGCCAGACACGAACACGCCACTTGGAATACGTGACAAAACCATGCTTGAGTTAATATACGCGTGCGGTCTTAGAGTAAGTGAGATCATTGGGCTCTCCATTGACCAAATTAATCTGCGCCAAGGCGCTCTTAGAACTGTGGGGAAAGGATCTAAAGAACGTATGATACCGATAGGAGATATTGCTTTATCTTGGCTGAAGGAATATCTGGAGGACGCTAGACCCAAGCTTCTTAGAAAAAATCTTCAGGAGGATATTCTTTTCCCAAGCAGAAAAGGTTTGCCTATGACTCGTCAGACCTTCTGGCACAGAGTAAAGCGTTACTCTATCAAAGCAGGGATTAAACAAGACCTTTCTCCGCACACCTTGAGGCACGCTTTTGCAACCCATTTAGTAAATCGAGGGGCTGACCTTAGGGTTGTTCAGCTCCTTTTAGGACATTCCGACTTGTCCACAACTCAAATATACACGCACGTAGCGAGCGAGAGATTGAAAAAATTCCATGAGACTCATCACCCTCGGGGCTAAACATTAACAATTTATTTGCTTACTTTTTTTAGTTAGTGCAAAGTCGATCAATGAGTCACCTCGGTGTTAAAATAATGTCAGTTTTTCTAATGAGAAGAATCTTTCTAGCTTTATCTTTTTTGTTTTTTACCTTTATATGCTTCGCTAGTGATGAAAGCGTTGAGAAAGGGATCAAAGATAAATTATTGGTGATCTCTCCTAAAATGCCGATCGACCTTGTAAGTGCTACAGAGATTCCTTGGCTTTTCCAAGTCTCGTTGAAAGATGGCACTATCTTGTACGCAGACAAAAATGGACATTTCCTTTTTGCGGGCCAAGTCTTTGACATGCGCGAGGGTCGATTTAATAACCTTACAGAAAAATCCAAGAAAGATAATAGAACCGATCTACTTTCGTTATCGCCAGAAAATGAAATGATCATATTTCCCTCGAGAACTTCTAAACCTTTGGCCACGATCACTGTTTTTACAGACATCGATTGCGGCTATTGCAGGAAATTGCATAGGGAGGTTGGTATGTTGAATGACTTAGGTGTAACAGTTAGGTATCTTGGATTTCCTAGAGCAGGTGTTGGTTCGGATTCCTATAAAAAAATTGTAGCTGCTTGGTGCTCAAAGGATCCGATGGATGCACTGACGAGAGCAAAATTAGGACAAGATATCGGAGATTTGTATTGCGATAATCCTATTGAGAAGCAATTAATATTGGGTGAAAAATTAGGTGTCTCGGGCACTCCAGCTATCTTTTTTGAGGATGGTACATTGCAACCCGGCTATATTGAGGCTAGAAAAATGGCGACCCTGTTAGGAATAAGATAAATCCCAAGTTCTATAAAAGATTCCGTTAATTACAAAGAAAAAAATGCTCTTAGGCGCTATGAAATAACGGTGCTCCGCAACCTTAATGTGAATTTCCTCTCCTATTAGCACATGGGGTCCTTAGTCAGATAGGGTTCCGTCTTGTAAATGCGCCCACCTTCATCCCCGCATACTTACTTATTTTATCCGGTGGTTCAAATTTAGTAGTTGGGCTGGCCCTTTTTTTTCAGGGACTTGGACAAGCGGTTACACCAATTTGGGGAGCTAACGTAATTTCCTACAGAAAAAGAGTGGTGCCTATAGCTATAGCTATAGGATTTATCATGAGAACCAATATTCTTTTTATCTGTTTAGCGGGACTTTATTTTTCAAATCAGCTTACTTTGGTATTGGTAATCTTCTTTTTAGGGTTATTTGGTTTGGCGGAAGGTATGCAGGGGGTTGTTTTTAATTACCTTAGTTCAAAAATTCTTCCTCTTAGGCGGCGAGGTAGGCTTATGGGATTAAGAAATTTTTTTGGCGGACTCTCTGCATCAATATTTGCTTTCTTTGTTGGTGATTACCTAGTTGGTAATCAAGATAATCTGGAGGGCTACTCTTACAGTTTTATAATTGCTTTTTTTATAAGTATTTTTGGCTTGATTTCCCTCATCCTGATTCGAGAACCGGTACCTCCAGAGATCGGAAGGAAACAGTCATTTCCAGAACAATTGAAAGCAATAGGTTTTATTCTAAGAAAGGACACCAATTTTCGGTTCTTTTTCTGGGCTCGAGCAGTCGCGACAATGGGCAAGATGACTTTACCCTTTTACGTTTTATACGCTGGACAAGAAGTGGGTTTTTCGGGGTATTTTCTCGGCGTTTTAACGTCAGTTTTTACTCTGTCCCATACTTTTTCAAATTTACTGTGGGGAGTTATGGCCGATTTGCGGGGGTTTAGATTAGTTTTCCTAAGTTCAATTATATTTTGGATTCTCTCGACCTCAGTTTATTTCTTTTCTATTTCTTTTACCGCATCCATCGTAGTTTTTTCAGTTGTAGGTGCATCAATCTCAGGTTTTGAAAATTCTTCTCGGGCCATTGTCTTGGAGTTCGGGACTTTAAAAGAAAGACCCAATCTGATTGCCACTACAAATACTGCCGCTCAGATAGCCGGAGCACTCGGACCACTGCTTGGGGGGTTGATTGCTTCTTGGCTTGGGTATAAAGCTGTGTTTTTTTTAGGAATCTGTTTCTTGTTTGCAGGAGCGCTGATGGTAATTATTTTCGTTCCCGAGCCAAGAAAAAGGTTTAATGACTTGGAAACACGAGTTAGGTAGACTTCTCCAAATAATTTTCTCTAGCGTGACTCTGAGAGGTAAAAAAGTAAACTTTCTAATAGTAAAGGCCCGATAAGAAAAGTTTTACTTAGAAAAAAAGCGTTGGCTGACCTTGTATAAATAGATGGATACACAATGGATGATTTCCCAAGAATAAAAAGGCTTCCTCCTTACATCTTTAGCATTACTGACGATTTAAAACGCGAAGCTCGGGCAAATGGGGAGGATATCATAGACTTTGGAATGGGGAATCCCGATCAGCCTACACCAGAGCATATAGTAAAGAAATTGGTGGAAACTGTTCAAAGAACTGATACTCATCGATATTCTCAATCTAAAGGCATCCCAAGATTAAGGAAAGCAATTTGCGATTGGTATAAAAAAAAATTCGACGTTGATCTTGATCCAAACTCTGAAGCCATTGTTACTCTTGGTTCAAAAGAAGGGATAGCCCATTTAGCGATGGCGATATTGGGTCCAGGCGACGCGGTCCTTGTCCCTAATCCCTCTTACCCAGTTCATCCTTACGGATTTGTAATAGCGGATGCGGATGTGCGACATGTACCGCTCATTAAGGACGGCAACTTTTTCAACGAGCTAGAACTAGCGATAAGCAATAGCTGGCCCAAACCAAAAGTGATAGTCATAAACTTTCCGGGAAATCCTACGACAGAGTGCGTTGATTTGTCTTTCTTCGAAAAGCTAATTGCGTTCGCAAAAGAACACAAGATTTGGGTTGTTCAAGATTTGGCTTATGCGGATTTAGTTTTTGACGGTTACGAAGTGCCTAGTATTCTTCAAGTGCCTGGAGCTAAGGATGTCGCCGTTGAGTTTTACACTATGTCTAAAAGTTATAATATGCCTGGCTGGCGAGTTGGATTTTGTGTTGGTAATAGGGATCTCGTAGGAGCCTTAGCTAGGATAAAATCATATTTGGATTACGGAACTTTTACTCCGATCCAAGTAGCAGCAATAGCTGCACTGGAAGAAGATCAAAGTTGTGTGGAAGAGATTCGTAATACTTATTTGCTTCGAAGAAACGTTTTATGTGATGGCCTTAACTCTATTGGCTGGACTGTAACTCGACCGAGGGCAACTATGTTTGTGTGGGCCCAAATTCCTGAACAATTCAGGTACCTGGGGTCCCTCGAGTTTGCAAAACTACTTCTGCAAGAAGCCAAAGTAGCGGTTTCTCCTGGAATTGGCTTTGGTCAGTACGGTGATGATCATGTCCGATTTGCTTTGATCGAAAATGAGCACAGAACTCGCCAGGCCATTCGAGGTCTCAGAAAAATGTTTAGGTCCCATCCGACTGGAATCCGACAATGAAAATTGGTATTTGTGGAGTAGGCACCGTAGGGGCTAGCTTAATAAGCCTAATTAAAAAAAATCGAGATGAAATTAGCAGAAAATTAGAAGATGAAATCTCTATCTCCCAAGTGGCATCCCGAAGGGAGAATCCACAATGCGATCTTAGTGGCATAAATATCACAAATGACATTTATGAGGTCGCTAAAAACCCCTCTATAGATGTTCTCGTAGAGCTGATTGGTGGTACTGAAGAAGCAAAAGATCTCGTTTTGTTGGCCGTGAAAAATAAAAAGCATGTTATCACAGCCAATAAAGCTCTTATTGCAATGCATGGTCATGAAATATTTTCAGCAGCTCGACAGATGGGTGTATGTGTACTTTTTGAGGCAGCCGTTGCGGGTGGAATTCCAATTATTAAATCCATTCGAGAAGGCTTAGTTGGAAATGTAATCACTAGAATCGCAGGTATTTTGAATGGGACCAGTAACTTTATCCTGAGTGAAATGGCATCAAAAAAGCAACCTAGAGAATTTGACGAAGTTTTGAAAGAAGCTCAAAAAAAAGGGTATGCAGAGGCAGATCCATCTTTTGATGTTAATGGTATAGATGCGGCTCACAAAATTACTATTCTCGCGATGATTGGTTTTGGGATTGCGGTCGAATTTGAATCCGTTCGCATTGAGGGTATTTCTGAGATAGCTTTAGAGGACATAATTCTAATTGATGAATTTGGATTTTCGTTAAAGCCATTAGCTGTTGCGTTTCGCATTTCAAATGGCATAAGCCTTCGTGTATATCCTGCAATGATTGAAAAGGAGAAAGTCTTCTCGAAAGTGGATGGTGTAACAAATGCTGTTTTAGTTGAAGGAAGTTCGGTGGGTGAAACTTTGTATGTCGGTCCTGGGGCTGGCGGAGACGCCACGGCTTCTTCTGTGATAGCTGATTTAGTCCATCTATCAAGGGGGAGTAAGATTCCTAATGAAGGGTTTTTAGAGTTAAAAGAAGCTCCGACCATTGAAGAATCCTCTATCGAGACGGGTTCATATATCAGATTAGACGTTCAAAATATGACCGGTGTGATGGCGTCAATTTCTTCCGTGCTTGAAAAAAATCGCATTGGGATAGAATCGATAATTCAGAAAGAAGTAAGTGAATCGATTGCACGTATTGCAATTATAACAAGCATAGTCAATGAGAAAGTTCTGCATGAATCTTTAAGACAACTGGGCGCGCTGCCCGCAGTGATATCTGCCCCAACAAAAATTGAAATATTTAAGAGCTAAAACTTCGATGGGTCTGAAATGCTGGTTGTCTTTTTAATTACAAGAACATTTTGGCTCTCCTTGCATGGTGTAGCTACAAAACATTCATTCGGCTACAATTATTTAAATCCAACCAAAGGCATTGACCATTGGAAATTTCTGGGCTTTTGATTCAAATCAGTGATCTAAGAGAGCGCGTTGGCGCTCTTAGGGGGCACCTTTGACTTTGAAACAAAGATAGAACGCTTAAAAGAAATTGAGATGGAGTTAGCTGAATCATCTGTTTGGAACGCTCCGGATTACGCCCAGAAATTAGGGAAGGAAAGGGCTTCCTTAGAAGTTGTAATCGGGAGGGTAGAAAAGATTCTTAGAGCTATTGAAGATACTTCGGAACTGCTTGAACTAGCTAAAGAAGAGGAAGATTCGAATATTGTAGATGAGGCCGAGGTTGAGATTGGAGAAATCTCGAGATCTTTGGAATCTTTAGAGTTTAGAAAAATGTTTTCCGGTAAAGTCGATAATAGTTCAGCCTATGTTGATATTCAGTCAGGGTCGGGAGGTACTGAGGCGCAAGATTGGGCTGAAATGTTGATGCGAATGTACCTAAGATGGGGTGAATCGAGAGGGTTCAGTGCAGAGATTATTGAAGTTTCCGGTGGTGATGTGGCAGGAATCAAAGGTGCTACAATCCTTTTCCAGGGCGAATTTGCGTATGGTTGGTTAAGAACAGAAACCGGTGTTCATAGATTAGTTCGAAAATCTCCTTTCGATTCGGGTAATAGAAGACATACATCTTTCGCGTCTATATTTGTCTCTCCAGAGCTGGATGAAGAGATCGAGATAAAGCTCGAAATGTCTGATGTCCGGATAGATACCTATCGGGCGAGCGGAGCAGGTGGGCAGCATGTCAACAAAACCGATTCAGCAGTGCGGTTAACGCATCTTCCTTCTGGTATAGCGGTTCAATGTCAGAAGGAGAGATCTCAACACAAGAATAAGGACCAAGCGATAAAGCAACTGAAAGCGAAGTTGTATGAGGTCGAAGAGCAGAAGCGAAGAGCTGAGATGCAAGGGATAGAGGATAAAAAATCAGATATTACATGGGGCAGTCAAATTCGCTCCTATGTCTTAGATTCAGGACGAGTGAAAGATTTGCGCACAGGAATTGAGACTAGTAACACGCAGGCGGTTCTCAATGGCGATCTCGATAATTTTATCGAGGCTAGCCTGAAGATGGGAGTGTGACTAATGAATGAAGAAGTTGAGGCTGATGAACTAAGTGAATTAGATGTGTTAGCGCTTCGAAAAAAACGATTGGACGAATGGAGGGAATCAGGTGATGCCTATCCAAACGACTTTAGAAGAAGCAACTTAGCAGAGGAAGTTCTCAGCTTGCATCAACCAAAGGAAAAGATTGAGTTAGAGAAAGAAAAGATAAGTGTTTCGGTGGCGGGAAGAGTCGTTCTTCGTCGCATAATGGGAAAGGCTAGCTTCATTACTCTTCAAGACTCAAGTGGTCGTATTCAGCTTTATGTGCGCCAAGATAAAATAGGTCTAGAAGCATATGAGGAATTTAATAGATGGGATCTAGGAGATATTGTTGGCGGTGTTGGTTATTTAATGAAAACCAACAAAGGTGAATTGACCGTTAACATAAAAGAAATTCGATTACTAACTAAGTCCCTTAGACCTATGCCTGAAAAACATAAAGGCTTAAAGGATTTAGAGAAGCGTTATCGCCAGAGATATCTAGATCTGATGGTGAACGAAAAGACTAGGAATATTTTCCAACTTCGATCTCTTATTGTTAGTAAAATTCGGCAGTTTTTCACTGGAGAGGGGTTTATGGAAGTAGAGACCCCTATGTTGCTCAACCAGCCGGGGGGAGCGACAGCTTTGCCCTTCACCACCCGATATAATGCTTTAGACGCGTCGATGTATTTGAGAGTCGCTCCTGAGCTGAACCTCAAACGTTTGATTGTGGGCGGGTTCGACAAGATTTTCGAGCTAAATCGAAACTTTAGAAATGAGGGTGTTTCGACCAAGCACAACCCAGAATTCACAATGCTTGAGTTCTATTGGGCGTATGCCGACTATCACGATGCAATGGAGCTAACCGAGATACTTTTTAGGGAATTAGCGCTAGCTGTGAGAGGATCTACTACTATTGAATTCGATGGAGTCGAATTAGAATTTGGCAAACCATTTGCCAGAAAAACTATGCGGGAAATGATTTGTGAGAGTAGCCCAAGTATTAATCAAGGGCAGCTCGATGACCTTCAAACTCTTAGAAACATCGCGGAACGAACTAATATTTCGGTCGCCCAGAACTGGGGCGGAGGAAAGATTATAATGGAACTTTTTGAGGCTTTGGTAGAGAACAAAATTCAGCAACCTACCTTTGTGATTGATCATCCGGCCGAGGTTTCCCCCTTAGCTAGGCGTAAGCCCTTGGAGCCGGATCTAACAGAAAGATTCGAACTCTTTATAATGGGTAAGGAAATAGCAAATGGCTTCTCTGAACTCAACGATCCTGAGGATCAGGCTGAGAGATTTCAAGCTCAGGTTAGAGCTAAGGAGTCGGGAGATAAAGAGGCAATGCACTTTGATCAAGATTATATCGCTGCGCTTGAGCATGGGCTGCCGCCTACAGCTGGAGAAGGAATAGGGATAGATCGGTTGGTAATGTTAATGACTGACTCGCCCTCTATTCGCGATGTCTTGTTATTCCCTCAGATGAAGAGCAAAAATTAGACCGTGCGTCAAGGACAAATAGCATTAGAGCAAAGTTGGTTGAACCGATTGTCCACTGAATTCGAAAAACCTTATATGGTAGAGCTAAAAAAATTTCTCATTGAGAGAAAAGGAAAAGGAAAAAAAATTTTCCCTCTCGGTAAGCATATTTTTAGAGCATTTGAAAAAACCCCGTTTGATACAGTAAAAGTAGTAATCCTTGGCCAGGATCCGTACCACGGTCCCGGGCAAGCCAACGGCCTTGCTTTTTCAGTATCTAGAGAAGTTCCGCTGCCTCCGTCCCTTAAGAATATATTTAAAGAAATACACGATGACCTGGGCTTGCCCGCTTCGGATTTTCGTCATGGCTGTCTCGATGCGTGGGCTGATCAAGGAGTTTTATTGCTAAACAGCGTTTTAACAGTAGAGCAAAATAGAGCAGGCTCACATCAAAAGAAAGGCTGGGAAATATTTACTAATCGAGTTATTGATCTTCTAGGCGAATCGGAGAGAAAAATCGTGTTTTTACTTTGGGGTAGTTATGCACAAAAAAAAGGCGAGCTCGTAGATAAAGGAAAAAATCTTGTGCTAGCGGCGCCTCACCCATCGCCCCTATCAGCGCACCGCGGTTTTTTTGGATGCAAGCATTTTTCTAAATGCAATAATTTTTTAAAGTCGGAGGGCGAAGAGCCGATCAGTTGGTTGTTGTTATGAAAGACGTGAAAATGGAAGAAAAAGAATCGCTAGTTGATCTTGAGTCTAGAGGCCAATCAGGGTCAGTTAAGATTGCGAGGCTTGTGCGAGAGAAAACGTTGAATAGCCTCTTGTTAGAAACTATTGATAACCTTTACACCAAAATAAATGGTTGGAACCAGGATGACTCTGTAAAGTGTATTGTTTTGGATAGTAGCTCGTCTAGAGCTTTCTGCGCGGGCGCAGATGTAGTTAGGTTGCAACGAGAAATTCTTCAATCTAGAGATAATAATCGTGACTATGCGGATTCCTTTTTTTCCCATGAATATAGGCTCGATTATCTTATTCGCGTAATAAAAAAACCAATAATTTGTTGGGGCAGTGGAATTGTAATGGGCGGGGGGTTGGGTTTGCTTTCTGGTTGCTCGCATCGTCTTGGCACTGTCTCTACCAAATTGGCCATGCCAGAAATAACCATCGGTCTTTTCCCGGATGCGGGCGGCACAAAGTTTTTAGCAGACCTACCCGACCAGCTGGGGTGGTTCCTAGGTTTGACGGGGTGTCATTTAACGTCGAGAGATGGTTTAGCCCTTGGTCTGTTAGATATCGTAGTTGATGAAGGCAAGAAGGAAGAAATCTTTGATAGCGTTTGCAACATTGAATGGGCGAATGATAGCTCTGAAAATCTCGAGAAGGTTTCCTCAGTGCTTAAAAAATTTGAAGTGGAAGCAGAAGATTCGAGTGATTTATTTGACCACCGATTTGAAGTTGCGGGTTTAATTAAAGACTGTCTATCTGCTGAAGATTTCTTGGAAGAATTTGAAAAACGTTTGCCTGCGTTGAGTTCTAGTGATTGGATGTCAGGAGCTAAAGATAATTACTTCGGAGGTTCTCCCACCACGGCTAGGATTTTTCAAGAACAGATGTTGAGGGGCAAAGGCAAAAAACTAGCAGATCTATTCCGAATGGAACTAATTATTGCTTATCATTGTTCGCGTGAGTCTGATTTTGTCGAAGGAGTTAGAGCATTATTGATTGACAAAGACCGCAATCCTAGCTGGAGATTTTCCTCTTCTTCTGAGGTGCCGAAAGAATATATTGAGAAGTTTTTTGAATCTCCCTGGGGAGATTTCCATCCTTTAAAAGATCTGGAAAAAAATTATTCGGCAGATTAAATCGGCTGGGCAAGGACCCTTTTGTTTTCTTGATTTATAACTTCTATTGGCTGCCCGGTTGTATTTTTCAGGACAGCTAAAGTTTTTTTTCTTCCTTGGCTTATCAAGACTCCGTCTTTGAGCCCAACTATTGGGTCGTTTATCAGATGCAGTCTCTTTTTGAGTTTTCCACGAAAATGCATCCTGGCAATTATCTCCTGCCCTAAATAACATCCTTTCTCAAAATCCAACGCATCAATTTCATGGTAGTTAAGCGATTGGGGCAAAAACACTTGACTATTTTCAGAGCTAATCCAAGAATGCGATAGGTCGATTTCCAGGTCAGTCCAGTCTTTTAAACACATTTCTTTATTCGATTCCTTCTCGTTGAGCCAAAGTTCTCTTCGATTGCCCAGGTCTATCTCTAAACCATTTTCAAGAGGTTTTACATGCATAAAGCTGCTCTCTGCGAAATCGATTCCATGACAAAACAACTCATCAGATATATCCCTAATTTCTGATTTTGAAAACACAATATACTTTGATAGAAATCTAAGGGTTTTCTCTAAAAGATCCTTTGACATTCGTAATATGAGCTTTTCTTTTATTTCCACGAGCAAAAAGCTCGTGATGACTCTACCCTGGATATCGCAGATTGCTCCTATTTGAGCTTTCTCGGGGGTCAAAGTCTCCAAGTTACAGGTTGTGTAGCCTTGTAAAAATTTTTTCGAATCTTCGCCTGAAAGTTCCAGAAATCCGAAATGATTTAACACTAGCGAATTGGTCACTAATAACTTCCTTTAATCTTTAAAAAAATTTCTTTATCGATTAAGTATACTCGTCTCCTTTATTCAGGAGATTTTTAGAATGAATGATCTAGATTATCGGAAATTACTCTGGAGGGCTAGGAGAGGAATGTGGGAGCTCGACCAATTACTAGTTCCATATTGCGAGGAGGTGATCCCGGGTCTTTCGACGGACTCTCAGGACTCGTTTGCTAGACTTTTACAAGAAGAAGATGCGGATCTCTTAAATTGGTTTTCTTTAGAGAGCTCGCCGGAGGACAACGAGTTGAAGAGCGCGATACTAGCGATATTAAGCTGGAAACGGAACTCACAAGGCATCAATTGAAAGAAGAGGGTGTTAATATTGAGTCACGCAATTCTTCAGATTGATTCGGGTAGTCGAGAGTAAAATGTAAGCCCCTACTTTCTTGTCTTTGAAGGGCGCACCGAACCATAAGATCCGCTACGCATGCCAAATTCCTGAGCTCTAAGAAATCGCTAGATATTCGATAGTTCGAGTAGTGATCCTCTATTTCCTGCTGCAGAAGCTTGATTCTGCGGCGGGCTCGTTGAAGCCTTTTGTCAGTTCTGACAATCCCTACATAGTCCCACATCAGGGCTCGAAGTTCTCTCCAATTATGACTAACAGTAATTTCCTCGTCTGAGCTTACTACCTGGGTGTCGTCCCATACTGGTATTCGATATTTCGCGGGAAGAACTCTTGGATTGTTTTCGATGTGCTCTGCAGCAGACTTTGCAAAGACCATACACTCGAGAAGGGAATTGCTTGCCATCCTGTTTGCGCCATGCAATCCCGAAAAGCTCGACTCTCCAATAGCATATAGACCTGGAAGATCTGTCTTCCCATTTTTATCTATTACAACTCCACCGCATGTATAATGAGCCGCCGGCACTATCGGCATTGGTTCTCTTGTAATATCAATGCCGAGCTCTAAACAACGAGAAAATATGTTTGGAAAATGTTTCCTCACAAATTTTTCGCCTTTGTGGCTAATATCTAGGAAAACGGAATTACACCCTAGCTTCTTCATCTCATGGTCAATTGCCCTTGCTACAATATCTCTAGGCGCCAACTCTTTCCGTTCGTCGTATTTATGCATAAACCGCTCTCCATTTGGTAACAAGAGGTGCGCTCCTTCCCCTCTTAAGGATTCAGATATCAGAAAAGATTTGGCGTTAGGGTGGAAAAGGCATGTAGGATGAAACTGATTGAATTCTAGATTTCCCACCCTGCAGCCAGCTCGCCAGCACATGGCTATCCCGTCGCCCGATGCGGTGTCCGGGTTGCTGGTATATTGGTAAACCTTTGACGCTCCACCCGACGCAATCACGACGTACTTAGCTTTGAAGATCTCAACTTTTTTTGTTTTCAAATTAAGTGCATATGCACCAATGCAATCCTTTCCTCGCAATCCAAGTGAATCTTTGGTCACAAGATCAACCGCAACGTATTTGGGGAACAACCTAACATTGTTTCTTGATTTTAGATGTTCACTCAAAGTTAGGGCAATTTCTTTTCCTGTTGCATCTGCTGCGTGAATTACCCTTCGATGAGAATGTCCTCCTTCTTTGGTGAGGTGAAAGGCTGTGCTGCCATCTCTTTCTACTTTTCTGTCAAAGTTTACGCCTAGTTCGACAAGCCAGTTAATGATCTTAGTGCTTTGTTTAACAGTGAATGCAACTATCTCGGGATTACAAAGTCCAGCTCCAACGTCTAACGTATCCGCTACATGGGAAGATACTGAATCGTACTCACCCAAAACCGCTGCGACCCCTCCTTGAGCATAGTATGTGGAGCCTTCCATTGGCTTATCTTTGCACAGCATGGAAACGCTAAATTTTCTGTTTAGGTGAAGGGCAAGCGTCATTCCGGCTGCACCGCTGCCAATTACCAAGACATCGCTTTCGTTTACAAACTGGTTCATGATGGCTTTTATCTAATAAAAGATAAGGTTACACGGATTTTTTGATTTTGACAGAGCATATCGTTTAGACAAATTTTTGGATTTTTTAAGAAGTTTGGAACTAATTCAGTTATTTGAGATCTAAGAACCGTAAATGTAGGAAAGTTTTGATTAAATCAGAAATAAATGACCAGAGGCTTGTGAAACGTGTTCTAAAAGGCGATAAGAAGTCTTTTGATTTGCTAGTTCTCAAGTATCAGCAAAGAGTGAGCGCTGTCTTGGGAAGATATAAACTAAGTCCCGAAGAAGTAATGGATATAACTCAGGAAACTTTCATAAAGGCATACAGGTCTATGGAAAAGTTTCGCGGAGACAGCAAGTTTTATACTTGGTTATACAGAATTGCAATAAACACTGCAAAGAACCATTTGATATCTAAGTCGAGACGGCCTCCAGATGTCGATATTGATGTTTATGAAATTACATCTCTTCTTAAGAGCACAAATGGTCCAGAAAGCGAATTTGAAGGGGAAAGGCTGAGCCAAGTTGTTGAAATCGCTATTTCAAAACTCCCTCAAGATTTAAAGTCTGCGATAATCATGAGGGAGTATGAGGGAATGAGCTATGAAGACATATCTGCAATTATGGAATGTCCGGTCGGAACCGTGCGAAGTAGAATATTTCGAGCAAGGGAATCAATTGATAAAGAAGTAAAAAACATAATTTGAGGTGGTTTTATGATTGAAGGGAAGATTTAGTGAAAAATACAACAAAGGAACAACTTTCAGCTTTTCTGGACGGAGAAACAAACGAAATAGAGGAACATTCATTGTCTCGGTCGTTATCTCAGGGAGATTCTTTGATTAAAGCTTGGATTTCTTACTTGGACATTCGTCGTGCCACGAGCATGAAAGACCCTCTTAGTTCAGAGAACCACCTTAAACTGTACAGAGAAATTAGCAAGGCTATAAAATCGGACGAAACGCACTTTAATAGTTCGAAGAGATCAAATAGGGCAAGATTTGCCTTCGCAGGATACGGGGTAGCTGCTTCAGTAGTGTTTGCTCTTGGGGTTCTTCTTATTCTTCCGCAAAAAGACGAGTCTTTAGTGAATCTCGAGCCCGATGTTATCAAGGATGACAGCTACGCCAGAATTGAAGAGGCTGCTGAGCAATCTGATCTGCTCGTTAATGCACCTGAATTATTCGAGTTAGACCAACAAAAAAGAGATCGTTTGAGGTCTTATTTAAACGAGCATGATCGAATGGTGGAAATGGAAAGCGACAGTAAGTTAGCAAACTTCAAAGAGGTGGAAAGAAAATGAGGGGTATTCGTGTGAAAGCTTTTTTCTCTTTACTTTTTCTGCTTGGTGTTCCGCAAGCTGAAGCTACAACAGAGTCGGAGAAAACGCCTATTTCTTGGATCGGAGACATGGCTTATGCTTCTCGGGAATCAAACTTTGACGTGACGTATACTTACCTGAAAGGAATTTCAATGCACACCGTGCGCGCAATTCATATGAAGGTAAATGGGGAAGAGAGAGAGCGCCGGTTCAATTTAAGTGGAGGGAATAGAGAACTATATCGAGAGGGGAAGACTGTGAGCTGTGTTCACTCACAATTTCAATCAAAGGAAAATATCACGCTGGAACGCTGCGTCGCATCAGGGCCATTTTCCTCAGCGTTTCCTGAGAGAATAATGAAAGCTCGAAACCTTTATAATTTTTCTCTTCTACCAAAAAGCAGAATCATCGACAGAACTGCGATTCAAATGTCAATATCTCCTAAATTTGACGACCGGTATGGTTACATAGTCTGGATTGATGAAAAGTCGGGACTGCTGCTAAAATCTGTCCTCACCGATAGAGGTCGAGCAAGGGAGGTTTTTCAGATAGTTAGGCTAAAATTGGGAGATCAGGTTGATAAAGCAGACCTAGAGTCAAGAATTCAGAAAGACGGCTACGTTCGTCGCCTTTATTCGGAACCAAGATCGAAAAAAAGTAAGCCGATTGTGACAGTTAATTGGTTACCCAGCGGGTTTAAATCCGTTAGGCGCCAGGGTAATCGACTTCATTTCACTGATGGTCTTGCTAATGTTTCAGTCTTCGTTAATCCACGCAACTCTGATTTGCTGCCTGATTTGGCTACCAGTTCGGGCGGTACCGTTCTGTTGACAATGAAACTCAAACAGCGTGATCAGCAAATAACCGTTGTCGGCAATGTCCCAATGAAAACGGCAAGAAGGGTCGCAGAATCTGTTGAACCAGTTGTTTATTAGGGGCGTATATTTAGTTTTAAGAAAGCGGTTTTGTGCCGATAGGCAAAAAAATGGTAAGCATTAGGAGCCAGTAGCAAAGTGAATAATTTGATATTTAGAACGACGGCAACGAAATGGAGACTCATCCTAGGCGTTTGTTTCTTATCTTTGTCGGTCCAGAGTGTCGCCGAATTCCCCAGTTTTACAAGTTTAGTGCAGGATATAAAACCATCTGTGGTCAATATTCGTGCGTCTCGAGAACCAAATAAGACCCGAAAAGAGTCACCTTATGATGGTCAGGACGTCCCAGATATGCTCAAGCGGTTTTTGAGAGAGCCCTACAAGCGAAGTCCGAGGCCATCAGCCGGTTCAGGCTTTATTATCGACGAGGAAGGATACATTTTAACTAACAATCACGTGGTGGATGGAGCAAGTGAGATTATTGTTGCGCTCAGTGACAGGCGAGAACGAATCGCAGAGGTCGTGGGACATGATCCGCTATCCGATTTAGCGCTTTTAAAAATAAATGAATCAAACCTACCGTCCGTTAAGTTAGGAAAATCTTTGGATTTGAAAGCTGGATCTTGGGTCGTTGCCATTGGCTCACCGTTCGGATTTGAACATAGCGTTACAGCCGGGATAATTAGTGCCACTGGGCGGAGCCTTCCAGAGGGGAACGGTAGGTATGTGCCGTTCATTCAGACTGATGTTGCTATAAATCCGGGAAACTCGGGCGGTCCTCTAATAGATTTGAATGGGAACGTCGTGGGGATCAATTCCCAGATTTTTACCCGATCTGGGGGGTTTATGGGTCTGTCGTTTGCAATTCCGATAGATGTCGCAATGGAGGTCGTCGAGCAATTAAAGGAAAATGGGACCGTAGTGAGGGGCTGGTTGGGCGTAGGTATTCAAAAAGTTGACATGGATCTTGCAAAGTCTTTTGGGCTTGATCGACCCTCAGGGGCGCTTGTCACTGAAGTTTTTCCAGGGAGTGCGGCAGAAAAAGGCGGTGTGATGGCGGGCGATATAATCTCCTCGTTCAATGGAAAAAAAATTGATTTGTCAGACGACCTCCCCCAGCTTGTGGGTCGAGTCAGGCCCGACACGAAGACTAAGGTAGAGGTTGTAAGAGATGGAAGAAAGAAGACTCTGCTTGTCACGGTAGGTGCCTTGCAGGAACAGAATTTAGCCAGCATATCGGGCTCCCCTCTAACAAAAGGGAATCGTCTTGGTCTAGTTGTAGAGGATATTCAGCCAGGAAGCCCTCAATACGAAATGGGTTTAGAGGGAGTGTTGGTCTCTAAGGTCTTCTCAGGAGCTGCTCAACGAAAGGGGATCTTAGCCGGCGACGTAATAAGAGCTGCAAATAATAGGCGGATAACTAACAGAGCGCAGTTCGAAAAATTGATAGCCAACCTGCCGGTGAACGAAAAGATCAACATGTTGGTTGTGAGAGAGAACAGGTCCCGATACATTGCTATTGACGTCCCTTGATTTAAACCTGTTGTTAGGATTTCTTGGCACCTTTCGCTTCTTTGCGATAAACTCTCGGTACTTCCGCTTCCTCATTTTTTCGTTAAACCATTGAGCTTAATTTGATTAACCCTTCACTTATAAGAAATTTCTCGATAATAGCTCACATCGATCACGGCAAATCAACCTTAGCAGATCGATTCATTCAAATTTGCGGCGGATTATCGGAACGAGAAATGGCCGAGCAAGTTCTTGATTCAATGGACATCGAGCGAGAAAGAGGGATAACTATCAAAGCTCAGAGTGTCACTCTCGAATATTTGGCCAGGGACGGCAAATCTTACCAGTTAAATATCATCGACACTCCGGGACACGTTGATTTTTCTTATGAGGTTTCCCGATCAATGGCTGCCTGTGAAGGAGCAATATTGGTAGTAGACGCATCCCAAGGAGTTGAAGCGCAGTCAGTAGCAAACTGCTACACGGCTGTGGAGCAAAATCTTGAGGTGCTTCCAGTGCTTAATAAGATTGATCTCCCGCAATCTGATCCCGTGAGGGTCGGTCAGGAGATTGAAGAAATCATAGGGATAGATGCGAAGAGGGCGGTCCAAGTAAGCGCTAAAAGTGG
Organism: uncultured OM182 clade bacterium; assembly: GCA_902567095.1. Taxonomy (GTDB): domain Bacteria; phylum Pseudomonadota; class Gammaproteobacteria; order Pseudomonadales; family Azotimanducaceae; genus UBA9659. The sequence continues at coordinate 47,187 of CACFLG010000004.1, read as the reverse complement.
TGTCGGTATCGAGTCCTTGTTAGAGGAGATTGTAACTTTTATCCCTGCGCCAGAGGATCATCGCGATTCCCCTATGCGAGCTTTGATTATCGACTCATGGTTCGATAATTATCTAGGGGTAGTCTCCTTGGTTCGGGTTGTGCAAGGAGAAATCAGGATAAAAGAAAAAATTGTTCTAAAGTCGCTCGGTAAGATACACCAAGTTGATTCCGTCGGGATATTTACCCCCAGAAGAAAAGAGAAAGATGTATTGGGAACGGGGGAGGTTGGTTTTGTGGTAGCGGGTATAAAGGACGTCAAGGGAGCTCCGGTAGGAGATACAATGGTTAGCGCGTCGAATCCTGAAGTTCCCAGTATGCCTGGATTTGAGAGAATTAAGCCTCAGGTATATGCGGGAATGTTTACGGTAAGCGCCGACGATTATGAGAGTTTTCGAGACGCATTAGCCAAGTTAACACTTAATGATGCGGCCTTGGTTTATCAACCAGAAAGCTCAGACGCACTGGGATTTGGTTTTAGATGTGGTTTCCTCGGGATGCTTCATATGGAAATAGTTCAGGAGCGTCTAGAACGGGAGTATGGGTTAGATTTAATAACCTCGGCACCGACAGTGGTTTACGAGCTGCAAATGAAATCAGGAGAGCATGTCAAAATTGATAATCCCTCGCAGTTGCCCGATGCGTCTAGTATTGCTGCTACGAGGGAACCTATTGCTAGAGCCAATATTTTAGTCCCTTCAGAATATTTAGGTAATGTGATTTCATTATGTGTTGAGCGCAGAGGCGTGCAAAAAGATATGCAATTTGTCGGCAATCAGGTTTCTTTAACTTATGATCTTCCGATGAGCGAAGTTGTGCTCGATTTTTTTGATAGACTTAAATCTTCGTCAAGAGGCTATGCTTCGTTAGACTATTCTTTTGAGAGTTTCCAGTCCGCAGATCTAGTTAAACTAGAAATTCTGATAAATGGCGACGCTGTCGATGCTTTAGCTTTAATCGTCCACAGAGAAAACTCTCGATCGACCGGCTTTTCACTCACTAAAAAGATGAAAGAGTTGATACCGAGGCAAATGTTCGACGTTGCGATACAAGCAGCGATAGGAGGGCAAATTATAGCCCGCCAGACCGTGAAGGCCCTCAGAAAAAACGTTACGGCCAAGTGCTACGGTGGAGACATAACGAGGAAGAAAAAGCTTCTAGAGAAGCAGAAAGCAGGGAAGAAAAGAATGAAACAGGTTGGAAGTGTCGAAATCCCTCAGGATGCATTCTTAGCCGTACTAAAGGTGGAAAAATGAGCATAGACTTCCCGCTCATACTCGTGGCTGCGACAGCTGTAACCGGTTTTATCTGGTTGTTTGAAGTTTTCTATTTGCGCTCAAGGCGAATATCGGCGCAAAAAGCAGATACGGAACAAAAAAATTATGTAAAGTCTGACTCAGAAAGTAAGCAGCCAGTTTTAGTCGAGTACGCAATTTCTTTTTTCCCTGTTTTAGCCATCGTATTAGTTTTTAGATCATTCTTGTTTGAGCCTTTTCAAATCCCCTCGGGTTCAATGATTCCAACTCTCCAAGTTGGAGATTTTATTTTAGTAAATAAGCACCACTATGGAATACGGTTGCCAGTTCTCGGAACAAAGGTTTTTGATCTTGAAAAACCAAAAAACGGTGAAGTGATGGTCTTTATTCCTCCTCATAGAGATGATTATTTTATAAAAAGAGTGGTTGGGATACCTGGAGACAGAGTAAGGTATCAAGACAAGATTATCTACATTAATGGGAAAAAACAGACGCAAACTTTTGTAGCGCAGGTCCCTGCTGAATTTCCTGAAGCCCTAAGGTATCGAGAAAAACTTGGTGAGATCGAGCATATGATTCAAAGAGATACGTTTAAACAGACTAGAATCGATGAGTGGCTCGTTCCAGAAGGCTTTTATTTTGTTTTAGGAGACAATAGAGATCAAAGTAGCGATAGTCGCTATTGGGGCTTAGTCTCAGAGGAAGACATTGTGGGTAAAGCCATCTTGGTTTGGATGCATAAAAATCCTGGGATCAGCTTCCCGACTTTTTCTGAAAATAGACTTATTCGGTAGTTTTTTTAAACTAAGTTCGCGGAAGATGCTGCAAACTTAGTCGGCATCTTTCATATCCTGGAAGACAACTGCTAATGATTTCAGAGACTAACTTATCGTGTCTAAATACTCCCGATTAGAGGAATCCATAAACTATCAATTTGATGACTATACCTTGTTAGAGAGGTCTTTGACTCATCGTAGTTTTAGTAAAGACAACAACGAACGACTAGAATTCCTTGGTGACTCGTTTTTAAACCATACTATCGCCTCCGTTGTTTTTTCAAGATTTACATCTGCATCTGAAGGAGACTTGTCGAGAATGCGATCGAGCCTTGTAAGAAAAGAAACGCTCGCTTTTATAGGGCGTGGACTTGATTTAGGTTCGTATATAAAGTTTGGCGAGGGCGAAAAGAAAAGTGGAGCGCGAAATCGTGACTCGGTTATTGCTGATGCCCTAGAGGCTCTTCTGGGTGCGATTTTGTTAGATGCTAGTTTTGATATTGCTGCCCAAGTTATCGTCGATCTTTTTAAGACCAGGCTTGATGATCTTGGTGAAGCAGATGCACTAAAGGATCCAAAAACTCTTCTTCAAGAAAAATTACAACATTTTGGAGATCCTCCTCCAGATTATATTGTCTTATCTGTTTCAGGGAAATCTCCCAATGAGACTTTCGAGGTGGCTTGCTTTGCAAAAGGGATAGATCACGCAGTAATTGGAAGAGGGTCCTCAAAACGTAAAGCAGAACAAATTGCAGCAAAAAATGCCTTGGAAGAAATGGAAACATAGCGATGAGTACGAAATCTGGTTACGTAGCTATTTTAGGTAGACCCAATGTAGGTAAATCTACTTTACTAAACGCTTTGGTAGGACAAAAAATCAGTATTACCTCAAGAAAGCCTCAGACAACTAGGCAAAAAGTCATTGGCATCCTAACTGAAGAGGAATATCAAGTTCTTTTTGTAGACACGCCAGGGATACACTCAGAAAAGAAAGACGCACTTAACCGATTTATGAATAGAGACGCGAAATCTGCGTTAGTTGATGTCGATATCGTAGTTCTTGTTTTCGATAGAGGTAAATATAAAAGCGAGGACCAGATTGTTGTTGATTGCTGTAAGCACGTGACTGCTCACAAAATAGTTGTTGTAAACAAAATTGATTTACTGAGCAATCCCAATGAGCTTTTTCCAATTTTAAAGAATTTTCAGGATCGCTTTCCGGATGCAACTATGATTCCTTTATCTGCCCAAAAAGAAAAAAATTTAGAAGCGCTTATAAAAGAGATTAAGAGTCGGTTGCCAGAATCCCCATTTTATTATCCCGAGGATCAGATAACTGATAGATCCCAGCGTTTTTTGATTGCCGAGATTATCAGAGAAAAAATAATGCGCCAACTAGGCAAAGAGATTCCCTATCAAACTGCTGTAGTTCTGGATACTATTTCGACTGAATCTAGTCACGTAAAAATCGACGCTTCAATTTTTGTAGATAAGAATAGCCAAAAAAAAATAGTTATTGGAAAAGATGGGGAAAGAATTAAACGCGTTTCCATAGATGCGCGTTTGGATATAGAAGCGTTATTACAAAAAAAGGTTATGTTAAGGACTTGGATAAGAGTCAAAAAAGGATGGTCTCACAGCGCGAAGGTCCTTAAAAGTTTAGGTTTTGATGAAGTTGAGTAGAGGTATTCTGCAAACGGTTTATGTTCTTCACGTAAGGACATATCGAGAGACAAGTTTAATCGCTGACGTATACTCTAGGGATAGAGGAAGATTTTCGGTTATTTTCAAAGGGATCCGATCTAAAAGATCTCGATATTCCGGCATGGTGCAACCGTTTGTACCAATCTCATTGTCTTTTTTAGGAAAATCTGATCTTAAGACAGCTGTTAATTTAGAGTTTCCTTCAAAGCCGTTTTCTATTTCGGGCAAAAACATTATTTTAGGTATGTATGTGAACGAGCTGTTGTATAGATTATTAGAAAAATATGATCCCTTGGAATCGGTCTATGATAGTTACGAATCTCTATTAAAAAAATTAGAAAGTTTGAATAACCCTATTCACTCTCTCCGAGCATTTGAGCTAAATCTTCTTAAGGAGTTGGGTTATGGTATAAATTTTCATACGGATTCGATCTCGGGGGACCTGTTCTCTCCAGATGACCATTATAATTTCTTTGTAAATGAAGGTTTCCGAAAAACCTTCGAGCCTGACGAGATGAGCTTCTGGGGATATGAGGTTCAAGCGATGGCATCTGGCAAACTAGACGAGGTTGGACCGAAAAAAGTTCTTTTCTTAACTCGTCAGTCACTAGCTAGTTTATTAGATAATAAACCTCTGATTTCAAGAACAATTTTCTCGGGTCTAATTTAATGATAATTGGCGTTGGAACTGACATCGTTGAAGTAGATAGGATTCGAAAAGCTTTCTCGCGGAGACCAGAAAAATTCAGAAGAAAAATACTAGCCGCAGAAGAAATTGAAATAACGCCAGTTAGCAGGGAAATAGAGTACCTAGCTAAGCGTTTTGCAGCAAAGGAAGCTATTTCAAAAGTTTTAGGTACAGGCATGCAGTTTGGGGTCAGTTTTGGAGATATCCTAATCCTAACAGACCTCGAGACAGGGCAACCGTTAGTGGAATTAAAAGGCCATGCAAAGCAGCAAGCTTCTCTGAAAGGGATAAAGCGCATATTGATTTCTATTTCTGACGAAAAAGACTATGCGATGGCTTTTGCGGTAGGATTGTCTTCCTAAAAAAATTTCACATAGTTAAAAATAGAGTGGTTCAGGTTTTCCTTGTTAGGTTGGCCTGAGTCTTCATCTACCTGAACAAGGAAGAGATTTTTTGGAAATTGAAGAAGACCCTAATAAATTAGATATTGTTTCTACGAATATTGACGGGTGCGGATATCCGGCAGATGGGGAGAGAGCAGTAATTGGCGCTCTTGAAGGCGAGCAAATATTCGGAGAGCCTTTTGCGAGGAAAAAAGGGAAGAGGTTTTTCAGGATAAAAGAAGTTATTCAGACATCGCCCGAAAGAGTAGAACCTCGATGCGAAGTTGCCAACGTTTGTGGAGGCTGTAGCTTTCAGCATGTAACTTCTGATTATCAACTTAAATTAAAGGAGGAGTATGTCGTAAGTTTAATAGGGCCTTTGCAGCCGGAGCGCTGGGCAAAACCGATTAATTTGAATAATTATTTCTATAGAACAAGAGCTCGTCTTGGGGTTAGATATGTAGAGAAGAAATCTAAAGTTCTCATAGGTTTCAGAGAAAAGCTCAAGTCATACATCACGGACATGGAATCCTGTCCAATTATGATAGAACGAGCATCAAACATGCTTGGTCCTCTTACAAAAACTGTTCAAGAATTAAGTGTTCGAAAAGCTCTTCCTCAAATTGAAGTAGTAGCCGGCGATAATCAAATTGGACTGATATTCCGACACTTAGAGCCTTTAACAAATGCTGATGAGAAAGCTCTCGCCTCGTTTTCTACACGGTTCGATATACATATTTTTTTGCAGTCTGGCGGTCCTGAGACAATTAAAAAGCTTTTTCCGAAAGATTTGAAACAAGACTTTTATTATGAGTTGCCTGCGTTTGACTTGAGATTCACTTTTTCATTGCAAGATTTTACGCAAATAAATCTCGAGGTTAATCGGCATCTAGTTAATTCTGTAATATCTCTTCTTGATATAAAAAAAGATGATAGGGTGTTGGATGCTTTTTGTGGAATAGGGAATTTCTCTCTTCCGATAGCTAGATCTGGTGCTTTTGTTTATGGAGTTGAGTATTCCGAGAGTAGCGTAAGACGGGCGAGAACCAACGCCGAATTGAATAATATCCACAATTGCTCTTTTCAAGCTTGCGATCTGGCGTCAAGCAATCAACAAATTGAAGCACTAGGCGATGTAAATAAAATTGTGCTCGATCCCCCGAGAAGCGGTGCCTCTGAATTTATTAGCGGTCTACCCATTCAAAATATTGAGAGAATCGTGTATGTTTCTTGCAATCCAATTACGTTTGCGAAAGATTTAAGCGTCCTTGTTAAAAAGGGATTCGAACTTAAAGTTGCGGGAGTGGTAAATATGTTTCCCCATACTACTCATGTTGAATCGTTAGCTCTTTTGTCTCGAACAGGAAATTAGGGGAAATTATAAAGAAAAACGTAGTCTTTCTGTTCTAAAAAAAGTTAGTAGAAGCTAGAAAAAACGTAAGATTGTAAAATAATGTTGGTGCAAAGGCAGAAAATCGATCTTGGAATTTATCTAGCTTGATATTTCTTCAAGTTAGTAAGCCAAAAAATTGAATAGGAGCTTTTTTTGTGAGGATTATACTTTTAGGCGCTCCGGGCGTTGGGAAGGGTACTCAAGCTAAATTTATTTGTAATCGTTTCGCAATACCACAAATTTCAACGGGCGATATGCTGAGAGAGTCTGTAAGAGATGGAAACAGTCTAGGAAGAAAAGTAAAAAAAGTTATGGATCAAGGCGCGCTTGTGACAGACGACATAATTATAGATTTAGTCAAAGACCGAATTAAGAAAAATGACTGCGAAAAAGGATATCTCTTCGATGGTTTTCCTCGCACAATACCTCAGGCGGAAGCTCTAGCGCAGGAAAATATACAAATTGATTCAGTTATAGAAATAAAAGTTGAAGACGATCAGATAATAGCTAGGTTAGCGGGCAGGAGGGTCCATGAGGGCTCCGGAAGGATTTATCATATTACCAACAATCCTCCAAAGCGAGAAAATCTAGATGATGTAACTGGAGAGCCCCTAATTCAAAGAGATGATGACAAAGAAGACACAATAAAGCAGCGGTTAGAGGTTTACTGCAACCAGACAGAACCTCTGGTCAATTTTTATCAAAAAAAGCATAAAGAGGGAGTATTATCCTACCGATCAATTGATGGAAATAAGATGTATGAAAAACTCTCTGCAGAGATCCTGAATTATTTAGAAAACCTATGAACCAGTATTAAAAATACGCTAACGCAACAATTGATCAAATAAGAAAGAAAAAAGTGTGCAAATGTAATTTTTTTTTTCTAAACTTTGCATCGTTCAGATAAATTCACATGTTTTACTTATTCGTCTGACAAGAATCTGATTCATTTGAAACAGATCAGAAATTCCCAGCACATAACAGGAGTGATGAACGTGGTTGTAAAGAAAAAGCCTGCGAAAAAAAAACCTGCTGCTAAGAAGAAGGTAGCTGCTAAGAAGAAGGTAGCTGCTAAGAAGAAGGTAGCTGCTAAGAAGAAGCCAGCTGCTAAGAAAAAGGTAGCTGCTAAGAAGAAGTCAGCCGCTAAGAAGAAGCCAGCCGCTAAGAAGAAGGTAGCTGCTAAGAAGAAGCCGGCCGCTAAGAAGAAGCCAGCTGCTAAGAAGAAGCCGGCCGCTAAGAAGAAGCCAGCTGCTAAGAGGAAGCCAGTTAGAAAGAAATAGCTACCGGAGCTAGTTCTTAGTAGGTTTTGTAGAGGCTGCCTCTGGAAAAAAATCTGTTTTTCTATGCAGGTTTAAAGGCTACGGTAGTCCTGGTCAGAGATTGTTTTTAGCTGCTCAGGGGTATTTATATTTTTAAATGGCTCTTGGGAATCGAAATCTACTTGGTCGATGGACAAACGTTGAAGCCATCCTTTAACTGAACGGCCGCCTGACGAGAGATACGGGGCAATAGAGCTGAGTATCGAAGTTTTTGCGAGGATGAATAGAGGTTGGCAGACTCCATTGTAGCTGGGAACCACTGCCTCGTTGCCTTTTAGATGAGGTAAAAGGAGCGATTTGAGATTTGTAGGTACCTTGGGTGTATCGTTGGGAATTATCAAAGCTAAAGGGCTCGCGACGTGATCGCTGCAGGCTAGTATGCCAGCTAGAGGACCTTCGAAGTTAGTGTTTAGGTCGGGTATGCAGGCATAAGGGAGCTTGTCATATTTGGGGCCTGTGTTATTTGTAGAGACCAGTATTTGCGACACCTGAGACGAAATTCTTGTTATGGCGTGATGAATTAAAGGTTTTCCCTCATAAGGTAACCAAGCCTTATCTTGGTAGTTCATTCTTGAACTCTTTCCACCCGAGAGAATAATGCCTGTAGCTTCCATAGTTGAAGGATAATGAAAGATCTCGAAAATAGAAACGAATTAATAGAATCGCAAGATATCACTATCTCAAATATTTTTGATAAGTCTTTGCAGGGCTCGTTAAAGGGTTATTGCAGTCGAGAAGCGCAAAAAAATTTATCGGTAGATATACACAATGTTCTTCGAGGTCGAGGAGTTGGTATATTCGAAGCAGGAACCGGAACAGGGAAAACATTGAGCTATTTAGTTCCCGCTTTTTTACATGAAAACCAGGTTCTCCTATCAACTGGAACAAAAAATCTACAGGATCAGTTATTTTTTAAGGATATTCCTCTTCTTTCTGATCTTTTCCCGAGAAAACGAATCTCAATATTAAAAGGGAGGTCCAATTACCTTTGTATCCAGAGATTTAAGCAAAACTCTGAACTCGGTTCTATCGATCAAATAAACCCATCTAAAGCTCAAGAAATTGAAAGTTGGCGCCATCGAACTAAATCAGGAGATTTGACCGAAATAATCGACACCGAGATTCAGAAAGACCTAGAGCCTCTAGTTTCAAGTACAGCAGAAAATTGTCTTGGAACTGACTGCAACTTTTATAACGAGTGCTATCTTTATAAAGCTAGAGAGATTGCTTCCAAATCTGACATTGTGATTGTGAATCACTATCTTTTGTTCTCTCATCTTTTTATGAACGAAGAGCATGTTAGGAATATTTTGCCCGATGTGAGTGCTTATATAATTGACGAGGCACATAAAATCCCAGTGATCGTTCGAAAATTTATAGGTGATATTATCTCTAGTCAAAAATTACGCGAATTAGTAAAAGACATTCCTAAAGAGCAGGTTTCCGTAGGACATGATGACCAGAATATGATGAATCTCGTTAACTCGTTAGAACAGACTATTCTGTATATAGAGGCGGAGTTCGATTCCAAAAAACCTGTCAAAAATTTTGATAATTTTTTAACTTATGCCAAACCCTTCCTTCTTCGTCTTGAAAACGACTTAATTAGGTTAGAGTCTCGTTTAAGGTTGTTATGCGAACGCAGTGATGGTTTCCGCCAAATTCTAAAAAGAGTGCGCTCTGCCGCTGAGGCTTCGATGCTATTTTTAGATGAAGACCATGAAAGTGAGGAATATGCTTATTGGGTGGAATCTAAAGGTAAGACGTTTTCTTTTCATCGCGCGCCCGTCCTTTTTGCCAATAGACTTAAATCGGTAATTGAAGAATCAAAATCACCTTGGGTTTTTACATCGGCCACACTTACTATTGGGCAGAGTTTTGAATATTTTCTTGAAGAAACAGGAATTCAAACTGATATGGAAAAGGTTTATCCGAGCCCCTTTGACTTTGATTCTGCGGTGAGGGGGTTGGTTATGCCAAACTTGCCATGGCCAGGAAGCGATCAACATACTATCGCTCTAACCGAGGGTTGCATGAAGATTTTAAAAGAAAATGCTGGTAGGACGTTTTTTCTTTTCACAAGTTATCGAGCTATGCGAATTGCCGCGGAAATACTCAGAGACCAGAAAAAACCTATCTTCGTCCAAGGTGAAGACTCAAAGTTAGGTTTAATTGAAGGTTTCAAGGAAAATAAGGGAAGTATCCTGATGGGTACTGACAGTTTCTGGGAGGGTATTGACGTTAGTGGGCTCGATCTTACGCTTTTGATTATCGATAAGCTTCCTTTCCCGGTTCCCGATGACCCAATAGTAAAGCAGAAAAGCAGAATGATAAGCGAGCGCGGGGGGAATCCGTTCTTAGAGATTTCTTTGCCGAAAGCGATGTTGTCGTTAAAGCAGGGTTTTGGAAGGTTGATAAGATCAGAAAAGGACAGGGGACTTTTTGTGCTGGGAGATCCTCGGATGGCAACAAAATCTTACCGAGGTTACATCAAGAAAAATTTGCCTTTTCGAGTCTGGATCGATTCTTTTGATGAGGCCAGCTCTTGGCTTAATCGGATGGAGCTAAAATAATGCAAAATCTGTTAGTTGTTGATACATCTTCCTCTAAAAGCGTCCTTGCGGTTAAAACTGAAGAAAAATTTATAGATAGAACGGAAACCAGAAGGAGTGCGCACAGTCGAGATATCTTGTCTCGACTAAAAAACATAACTTCAGAGGCTGGTATAGAGTTATCAGACTTGGACTGTATTATATTTGGTTGTGGACCAGGGTCATACACTGGGATCAGGATTACAGTTGGCGTGGTGCAGGGACTCTCGTATGGATTAGATATCCCTGTAGTTTCTGTGTCTTCCCTCGAAGCGCTCGCATACTGTTCCATAGAAGAAAATTTTTATTCGTTCAAAGAGGGCAATCGGATATTAGTCTCTATTCTAGCCAGAGCAAATGAGTATTTTTTAGGGGCGTACGAGTGGAAAAATGGTTCTGTTGAACCTATTCTCCCTGAGAAGCTAGTTTCTTCCGAAGAATTGTATTCCTTGCCGGAAGGCAACTGGTTCGGCATTGGCAATACAAGAAAATTTCGAGATGAGATAAAATTAATGACAGGAGTGGAGGTTAAATCGTTTATCGTTAAAGAATATTTCTCCGCGTCGTCTCTTTTGAAAATCGGACAGACTAAGATTGAAGCAGAAAAAATTTTAGAATCAACCGCTGTGATCCCCAAATATTTGAAAGAAGTGATCGTTGGATAGTCCTTTCAATGTCTAGATACCGGCTTTCTTTAGTTGACGGAAGATATTGTTTGATAGACTCTTTCTCATCCCAAAAGCCACTATCTTTATCTTTTTTTTCTCCAAAATTTTTGCGCAGAATGAAATCTGCATCGAAAAACAGTGAGCTTCTAGCGAAAGCTGTCGGAACCCGTCAAGGTTTAAAGGTAGTCGATTGCACTGCAGGGTTGGGTAGAGAAGGATTTTTGCTTGCGCACTTGGGGTGCGACGTTACATTGATTGAAAGATCCAAGGTCATTTACACTTTGCTCCTCGACGCACTCAATTGCGCTAGTTTTGATCCGGATTTGAAAAAAGTCGTGGACCGAATTTCCTTATATCAAAGCGACGCTAAGGAATATCTCTGTCGGCACTCGTCCTGGGATGTTATCTATATCGATCCTATGTTTCCCGATAAAAAGAAAACTAGTTTGCCAAAGGGTGACATGCAATATCTGCAGAGATTTTTATCTAAGGAAAAAAATGATGGGTCCTTGTTGAAAAGCGCATTTCGTTGTAAGTTCAGAAGATTGGTAGTTAAAAGGCCGTTGAAGACACGTGATAAAGAAATAAGAAAGGCTGATAGGTCTGTCCAAAACGATAAGATTCGTTTCGATATTTACCTAGGAATTTGAATCTCTTCGACTTTCTCATCGATAAGTGCTCGAAATTTTTTGTTAGTAGCAGCTTTTGTCGCTAACAATAGATCATTTAATCGTGGTTTAAATTCCTGTTCTTCTTTGTATAAATCCCGGTGTTCTAGTTCGTGAAATAACTCTAATACCTCTAAACCTCGATCTTTGAGTATCGAAAAATCGACCTCATGAGCCGGCGTGTCGCTTAGGGAAAGACCTTTAATTAACTTTTTAAATTGCTTAGTAGATGTGTCTCTCCCAGAATTAAGAAAGACCCCGATAATGTGCAAGCATTTTATAAAGTCCGCTCCTAAGCTAGCTAGCTCGCCACTAATTATTTCTTCTTGCGATCCTACATCGCAGGTTTGAAATATTGAAGATTTTGTTCGAATAAGTTTTGTGTCTTCAAATACAGAAAGGATATCGTGAGAGACCTTATCTATATTCTTTATATCCCAAGGCAGAAAATACTCGAGTTTAGTGATATAGAAAATAGCGGTTATAAATTGAAAAAATTCCTCTTTTGAAAAACTTTTTCGGTTTCTTATAAAATTTAATGCCAAGGCTGGTAAAATAAAAATTGGCAGCGAATTATTAGCGTAATAAGAGCATAAATCGGTTTGATTTTCCGATCTTTGGAGGCTGCCGGTCGCGTTCTCTAGATCTAAATTTATCCCAAGTATGGTGCTTGCTCGTGTTAAAACGTCGAGACTCGTCGTCTCAACAGGAAAGGAGTTGCTCGGTGCACACCTTGATGCGATTAGCTTGAAAAGATCTATCCGCTCGAGCAAAGTCCTCCTGTCCAAGTCTTTCCCTTTTGAAGCGGTGCAGACAGAAGCGAAGATATTTATGGGCCCTATCACTATTGATTCGTTAATTTTGCAAGCAAGGCGGGTTGCTAGCTCAGAACTCAGGAACTTGGATCTTTGATCGGAGTTTTGATGTGCCATGAGAATTGGTCTAGAGGTTTTAGTGTCGACGCAATCACTTAGCTTGATCGGAGAGGAAAAATTCACTCGAACTGTTCCGAAATCATTTTTAAATAAACGTAATATCTTGATGAGATCCAAGAGATTCTCTGGTTTCTTAGCTTTTCCCTCAATTTCTGCTTTATAGCTATGTGCTTCTAGTATGCGTTCGTAACCAATATAGACAGGAACAAAAGCTATTTTCTTGGTCGGGTTTTGTAAGAAATTCTGAATTGTCATCCTTAATAATCCAGTTTTTGGTTTTAAAATGCGTCCAGTCCTGCTTCTTGTTCCTTCAATAAAATACTCAACGCTATATCCTTTAGAAAAAAGTTGGCCAAGATATTCTTCGAAGACAGCTTTATACAGAGTGTCATTTTGAAAACTCCGTCTCATAAAAAAGGCGCCGCCTTTCCTTAACAAAGTCCCTACAATTGGAAGATTAAGATTTTTTCCGGCTGCGATATGGGGGGGCGTTAATCCTTTGTGATAGAGAACGTACGATAATAGAAGGTAATCTATGTGACTTCGGTGACATGGCACATAAATTAGAGCGTGGGTCTCTGCGATTTTTTTTACTTTCTCAATATTGTGAACTTGAATGCCACTATATAGGTTGTTCCAAAGCCACTTTAAAAGGGTGTCAAAAAATCTCACTGTTCTGTAAGACTGGTCGGCAAAGATTTCGCGAGCATATTTACTTGCTTTTTTTCTAGCTTTTTGGGTTTTGATGCTTAGGTAAGAGCTCTCCCTACTAATCGCCTCTTCTACCCGCTTTGAACCGAGCACAGTTTTGATAAGCTTTTCTCGGTTAGATAGGTCGGGACCGAGAACTGCTCGTTTCTGATTCTTGAAATTGGTTCGAAGAATGCGAAGAATTTTTCTAGTCTTTCGTGGCCCGCTTATTTGATCAGCGGCGATATTCGAAACGTTCAAAAACTCCCCAAACTCAAGATAAATATGCCTGGGATAAAACATTGCTGCAATGATTCTCTTTGCTTGGCTAGTTCTTTTCCAATATTCGGAGAAAAGAAATTTTCCTATTGAGTTTTCTTTCTCTGGTTGATGTCCCCAAAAAAAAGAAACCGGTACAACTAGTACTTTTTCGTGGGGAGTATTTTTTACAGTGTCCGTCATTTGCAAGATTTGAGGTGGAACTCTCAGAACAGTTTTTCTCCCAAATAAGCCTTCGGACCTTCTTATGAAAAAAAAGGACGCGGATTTATTTTCAAAGGGTGTCGGCAGTTTATGGATCTTGCACGCCAGGTCTAGTAAGACTAAATCAGTAGTGGATTCGTACAGAAGGGCGTAATAAATTTTAGTTTTAAGTGCAAGTTCGGATTTAAAGCTATCTAAACCTCTTACTTTGGGCTCAATCCAAAAGCGCATAGCTTTTCTGGCTGCCGAAAAAACGATCTTTTCGCTAAGATCGCATAGATCTTTATTTTTTGGGAGCTTTTCCATTGAAAAGATCATAGATGATTTCAGATGAATTAGTGCCTTCAATCTCGATCTCATAAACAGCACCAACTTTCCTGTTGGTAACCTTGGATATTGAAGGTCTACTGTCAAGTACTGTCGGCCTTAGAAATACTAGAAGATTTTGCTTTTCGATCGACTTGGCACTGCTTTTAAATAACAATCCTAAGCCAGGAATGCTCCCTAAAATAGGGACTCTAGAATCACTGATGGTTTCCTTATCTCGAATCAAGCCGCCAAGAATAATCACTTCTTGGTTATCAACCAAGATGGTAGTGTTTATCTCCCTCTTATTTGTTATTAAGTCTGCGCTTCCTGCCGATCCTATTGCATTTAGAGAGGCAGGATCTACTTCCGAAACCACTTGATGAACTTCTAGTCTTACTAGATTTCCATCGTGCACATGGGGAGTAACCTCTAAAGTCAAGCCAACGTCCTCTCTTTGTATTGTTGTAAATGGGTTCGAGGCTCCCTCACTCCCGGTCACGGTTGATCCCGTGCGGAATGGAACGTTTTGACCCACAACAATCTTGGCTTCTTTGTTATCCATTGTTGTTATGCTGGGTGTAGACAGAAGGTTTACATCTCCATTGCCGGAAAGAGCTCTGATAATTATTCCAAAGCTGGTGCCGTTAGAATTTTCTCTTCCTGCAGCAATGAGCGGTGCAGTCCCAAGGTCTACTGGTTGTTGCGTCCCCAAAGCAATGCTTTGAAGGATTTGAGCAAGAGTCCCCGACGGTGCCGTCAATCCAATAGGGATGGTTTTATTATTTGGAGATGTATTAGCAACAAAAAGCTCTGTCCCTAATTGGCGAGTAAAGTCTGCCGTTACTTCTACGATCGCAGCTTCGATTAGAACCTGTAATCTGCGCAAGTCGAGCTTGTCAATTATATCTTTGATTTCCAGCATTGTTGAAGGCGCTGCTCTTATTACAAGTGCGTTCAGTGCTTCGTCGGCTTGGATGCTAGCTTTCACTGTGTTTTCGTTTCCCGCTGTTTTTTCGGTGTTTATTATATTCTCGAGTAATTCAGCCATTTCGCTAGCATCAGAATGGGCGAGTCGGATAACTTGGGTTGAGCCAGAACTGTTGGCGGGAACATCCAAACGTTTTATCAGATCTAAGATCTTTCCAACTGTCTCCTTTTCACCTTTAACTATAAGCGAATTAGTTCTAGCACTGCCCACAATAGAAATTTTATTTGGTCCCTTTGCGCTAGAACCGATTTGATCTGGTGCAATCTCTTTTAAAAGCTCGACCATGTCTTCAACCCAGGCTTCATTTAGATTGATAATCTCGATGGTCTGGTTTTCAGAAACGTCAATGCGTTCGATCATTTTTGCCATGCGTGCCACGTTCTCCGCGTGATCACTTATTATGAGAGCGTTCGGAGAGTCTATGCCTGCAATGTGTCCGTATTGAGGAATTAATGGGCGGAGTATTTTTACTAAGTCAGCAGCGGGAGAATTTCTCACTGGAATTACCGATGTGATTAGCTCTTCTGATGCTTGATTGTTAAAGAAATCCCTTGGATTACTGCTTTGTTTGGCCAAAACTTGCTGCACTATTTTTATAACATCTCCATTAGGAACGGCCGCATAACCGTGTACTCTTAGGACAGATAGAAAAAGCTCATAGACTCCAGGTGCAGTTATGGAGGCAGACGAGATAACGGTAACGTTACCTTTTACTCTTGGATCAATTATAAAGCTCTTTCCAGTAATCGTTGACACCTGGGTAACGAATTCCCGAATGTCTGCGTTTTTTAGGTTTATGCGCCAAGTTCCTGATTCAGCAACAACTCCAAATGATAAAAATAGGAGAAAGCCTAAAAAAAATATGTTTTTTTGTACGCGCATTGTTTGATTCTTCTCGACTATTTTATCGTCAATGTTCATTTTTCACTTCTAGTCACTATTTCCAGGAACGGGAACAGTTAGAAAAAATTTCCTCTCTCCTCGTGCGACCTCTACACGAAGCCTTCCAGCAGTCATAGCTTGTCTCGCAATATCCTTTTCAGATAAGCCATTGTCAAGAGTCTGCCCATTGATTGACAGAATACGGTCCCCCACCTGGAGACCAGCTTGCAGTATTCTTTTGTCCGCGTTTCTGTCGATTTTGAACCCTTTCTCATCCCCGTTTCCTATTCTTGTTACACCCAGTTCGTTAAGTGCTTCCGATGGCTTGTTCATGAATTTTTCTTTCATATCGACCTGATTAGTTGAATTCTCAGCCGCTCTTTCTCTTGTGGTTTTTTTTCGAATTGATGCTGGAAAAGCATTCGCTATTTTCGCTAAATCTTTAATCCCAGTTTTTGTTGATTCGGACCCTGGAAGCACACTATTACCGCTAGTTGTCCTGAATTTTTGATCCGAGAAGACAATTCTTTCTCTTCGCCCGTTCCTGTTTATCAGGACGTAGCCTTCACTTATTGATATGATTTTTCCCTTACTGAAGATGTTGTCTCCAACAAGAAACAGCTTCCCTTTTTTTTGGTTTTCTCCGATTATTGCTGTTGATTCTCGGGGGTCTTCAGCAATAAATATTCCCTGTAATTCTAGATTTAAACTTGTTTCAGGCGAGTTAACCTGGTTCAGGATTTGGCTTGATTTTACAGTTTCTCCGAAAAGCTCGATAGAAGAGGCCAGCTTTTTGCTTTTCAAAACCGTTAGTTCTTGGGTTTCTTCTTCAAGTTTGAGCGCGTTGGGGAGGTTAGCTGTTTCAAAAATCAGCAATACTGTATTTGTTAAAGATAAACTAACGATCACCGTTGCAGCAGCCCAAACTGCGATCAAGATATAGGCTTTTTTAATCCTAAGTAAGTATGTGAAAGCGTTCATCTTATCAGTTTCTCTTGCTCTTAGCCGTTTAAGATACCACAGAAGGAGGGATAGCAGATCAAAGTATTTTCTCTTCCATTGTGATCGCTGGATCTTTTTGGTTTACAGCTCCCGAACTAGGGAATGGGATCTTTGCAATTTCAAAAAACAGGTGATTGATTTCTGCCTTGGCCCAGCCTAATTGGTTCAAGGACAAAATTATAATTTCTTCTGACTTGGAATACATATAGAGTTTCACTTCTTTATTTTCCATCTTGGCTATGCCTTGCAGCATTGGTAGCTGAGTCCTCAGTCGTTCTAAAGGTGTTTCTATTTCTATAACTCCCCCGGGCCATAGCAATCTTCCATTCATCTTGTTGAGCCAATTATTAGACACGTAAATTTCTGGGGCGGTGACGCTAAAACTCTCAGATAGTGTGAGCCCGTAAGGCCTTGTTGTAGTATTAATAAAGGAAGAATTAATCTCAAGATCTAGATTAGTCAATTTTACAGCGTCTCCTGAAATGGAAAGGTCAGATTTCCCCTTAAGACCGGACGCATGAAGCGAAAGCTCTAGATTGAACTTGCCCAAAATAAGCGGTAGCAAGGCCGTGTTCCAAGAGACAGTCGTCACGGGAAACTCCTGGTATTGAGTTTCTAGACTTCCCTCCCATATTGTCCCTGAGATTTTTCCTATCTGAAGACCTTTTAAGTTCTGAGCCACTCCATCTATTTGCCCAGAAAATAAAGAGGCGGGGAGGTTAATAAAAATGCTGGTGAGAAAAGTTAGCGTGCCAACGAGAAGTAATATGCCGGTTCTTGCTACCATTTGATTCTATGTATTCCGTCGCTGTCAATTTTGAACCATTCCTCATCTTCATTGGAATTCTCATTCCAACCACCCGTGGAGCATCGAACTTCAAGTTGGAAGTAGGTGAATGCATCTCTAGCGCATTGGAGATCTGTTTCCCATTTGGTTTTGTTAGGAGAAAAAAAGATCGAGGTAAAACCTGGTGCTATTGCATTTTCTAAAATTCTGCACTCTAAATCCCGTTCGGCGTTGCAAAGTTGCAACACTGCAGTCGATCCAATCTGGCTTGTGCTGCTTATCCCCCAACACGCGCCCAACCACGCATTTATTTCGTTGATCTTTAGGTTTTTTATATAAATTTCTATATCCGGGAAATTCACGATTTGAATATCTTCTTAAGAATTAATTCATAAATATTCGATAAATCTTCTATCTCTTTTACAGGAATTGCCTCGTTGACTTTGTGGATCGTTTGGTTTGTCGGTCCTAGCTCTACTACTTCGATCCCCATTGGCGCAATAAAGCGGCCATCCGACGTCCCGCCCGAGGTAGAAAGTATGGTTTCAAGCCCGGTAAAATTCTTGATAGCCTCTTGAACTGCGGGGATAAGAGTTCCTCCCTTCGTGATAAAAGGATTGCCCGATAATTTCCAATCAACGTGGAACTCTTCGCAATTCCTTCTAATTAAATCCTCGGTTCTCGCTATGATTTCTTTCTCGCTTAGTTCGGGAGAGAAGCGAAAATTGAAATCGATTACAGCTTCACCAGGGATTACGTTATTGACTCCGGTGCCACCGGTTATATTGGATATCTGGAAACTTGTTGCAGGGAAAAATTCGTTTCCGGCATCCCATTTTTCAGTGCACAAAGCGGTTACAATGTTGGAGGATTCGTGAATTGGGTTTCTCGCGAGATCCGGGTATGCCACGTGCCCCTGGATACCTTTCACTAAAAGCTTGCCGCTTAGGGAACCTCGTCGTCCGACCCGGATTGTGTCTCCTAATTTCTGGGAACTTGAGGGTTCTCCTATCAAACAGAAATCAATTTTTGTCCCACCAGCCATTATCGTTTTTATCGCCTTCGCTGTCCCATCTACCGCCTGATCTTCTTCATCTGACGTTAAAAGAAACGCAATAGTCCCTGGATACTCTTTTTCTGTCTCTAAGAATCTCTCGGTAGCGGTAATCATAGCCGCGAGCGATCCCTTCATATCAGCTGCCCCCCTGCCATGGAGTATATTGTCGTGAACTGTTCCTTCGAAGGGATCAAATTCCCAGGATTCTAAAGGTCCTGCTGGGACTACGTCAGTATGGCCTGCAAAGCAAAACGTCCGACCTTTTTTTCTTCCTGCTCTTGTTGCCCAAAGGTTTTTCACTGGTCCGAAAGGAAGGTCTTTTACTTCAAAGCCCTGTTCAATCAAATTCTTTTTTATAATTTCCTGACAGTTGCTGTCGTTTGGAGAAATCGATCGCTCTTTGATAAGAAGTTTAGCAAGATCAAGCGTGTTCATATTCGGAACTCTAATTATTGTCGTGTAACAGCGGGTTCAAAGAAATGGCATTCCTGTTAGTCCGACACTCAACTACTCCAGAAAGAGAATTTCTAATGAACAACATATCCGATTGTCCTGAGAGCTCTCTTGCCTTTACTTCCTTTATAGTCTTTCTATCTTCATCTAATACTCTAACTAAAGTTCCTGGGGTAATGTATAAGCCTGCCTCGATAGTGCATCGGTCACCCAACGGAATTCCAGTCCCTGCATTGGCGGAGATAAGACAGTCCTTACCAATTGTGATTAAAACATTTCCGCCCCCTGAAAGCGTTCCAGCTGTGCTCGCGCTTCCTCCGAGGTCTGTCCCCGATCCGACCACGACCCCTTGAGAAATTCGTCCCTCGACCATGTTGGGACCGGTAGTTCCTGCATTGAAATTAACAAAACCCTCGTGCATCACCGTCGTGCCCTCTCCAAGAAACGCTCCCAATCTGATACGGGCGGAATGGGCTATTCGCACCCCGCTCGGGATAACATAGTTGGTCATTCTAGGAAATTTGTCTAAAGAAAAAATCTCTATGTGTTTACCTCTAAGTCGGTTTTCCATGATCACTTCTTCAAGTTCGTTCGGGTCAATTGCTCCATCACTTGTCCAGGCGACAGTTGGAAGGCACGTAAAAATATTTTCTAGATTCATACCGTTTGGCTTAGCTAAGCGAGTCGAAAGCAAGTGGAGTTTGAGGTAGGCTTCAGGAGTTGACTTAACCGCACCATCAGTCTCGATTACTGAAATGACCTTTGGCATTGAGGACGAGGCTAACTTTTCTAACAATTTTTTTTGTTCAGTATCTTTGATTTCGCGCGCGCATTCGGATATTTCTTTCGCCGACAACGCAAGATCTCGGTTTCCATCGGTGTAGCTAGTATTTTTTTTAACTATACCAACGATTTCTCGCTCTGGTGATAATATAGGAGCCGGGAAGAAGGCCTCTAACCACTCGCCTTTCTTGTTTTTTGTGCCCAAGCCGAACCCAAGTGCAAACATGTCATTGCTCACTTAAAAAAAGTAGAATCATTATACGTTGATGCGGCTTATATCACTAAATTAGTTTTATTGATTATTCATGAATTGTCTAATTCGAATCGCTGCTTCTTCACATTCTTCTAGAGAACTAACTAGAGCTAGCCTGACCCGATTTTTGCCCGGATTCCCCTCGGAAGTATTTCTGGATAAGAAACTGCCGGGAAGAGTTTTTGTATTGGTCTGTTCGAAAAGATCTAGGCTAAATTGTGTGTCAGAGCCGGGTGTCTTGGGCCACAAAAAGAACCCGCATTCGGGTACAGGAACGGACAGCACTGTTTCGAGAATCTTTTTAATTGCGGATACCTTTTTCCGGTATAAGCTTCGGTTTTGTATTACGTGATCTTCATCCGCCCAGGCTAATTCGCTTACAAATTGGTGGTGCAACGGCATCGCAGATCCATGGTAAGTCCTGTAGAGAAGGAATTTTTCGATTAATTCTGCATCTCCAGCTACGAAGCCGGATCTAAGTCCAGGGAGGTTGGATCGTTTGGATAGGGAGTTGAAGACCAAGCAGTTTTTAAAGGTGCTCCTATTTAACCTATCACAGGCTTGAAGTAATCCCGGCGGTGGCGATGCCTCTGTGTGATAAATCTCTGAGTAACATTCATCGGATACGATAACAAAATTGTGCTCATCAGAAAGTTGGATAAGTTGTTTCATAGTTTCTATTGGAATAACCGCTCCACTAGGATTCCCGGGCGTGCAAATATAAAGAAGTTTGCACTTTGCCCAAGTCGATTGATTCACTTTTTCGAAATTAGGCTGGAAATTAGTGTCTTCAAAACAATTAATGAAGTGCGGTTTGCTCCCCGCGAGTATTCCCGCTCCTTCATATATTTGGTAAAACGGATTCGGCATTAGCACTAAACCAGGCGACTTAATTGATATTACGCATTGAGCTATCGCAAAAAGTGCTTCTCTTGTACCGTTAACTGGCAGTATTTGTCTTTCTGAATCTACCGGCGTTTTTAGGTCGTATCGTTTTTCTAAAAATTGGGCCACGCTATCCCTTAGGGGCTTTGAGCCTCTTGTAGCCGGATATGAACCCAGAGCTGCTGATAGCTTCCTTGAGTCCTGAAAAAGTTTTAAAACAAAGTCCGGTGGGGTGTGCTTAGGTTCGCCAATCGTTAAGGCTATTGCCTTATCCTTTGACTTTGTAGACGTGCTGTTAAGAAGGTCAGCTAGTTTTTGAAAAGGATAGGCTTGCAATCTCTCAAGTTCGTCGTTCATTTTTCATTCATCAGCTTTTGTGCGTGATTATCTAGGGATTCTTGAAGAGCTAATCTTAACTCATGGGCTTTCGGTTGCTCTATTGAGAAATTAATCGAATTAGATGTGACATAAAAGATATCTTCAACTTTTTCTCCGAGTGTAGTTATCCGGGCAGATATGATATCTATCTCAAACTGATTAAACGAGTCTCCGATGACCGCAAGGATCCCGGGCCTATCTGCGGTGGTAACTTCTATTACCCATACGTCCTGTTCTTCACTTTTCTTGTTTATATTGATACTGGTTTTACTCACAAACTGTTCAAGGGATGCAGTTCTTATTGCCAAATATCTAGACTTTTTTCCTTTTTCAGCAATTGAATCTTCAATGTGAGATCTTATTTGCTCGATTCTTGTTGCATCTTCCTCTACTGGCAGCCCGGTTTTTTCAAGCACGGCAAAAGTGTTGAATGTTTTTTTATTATCTTTTGAGGTTGCGATTCTCGCGTCAACAACATTAAGTTGGAGTCCATCAATGGCCAAGATAATTGAAGTGAATAAGTCTTTCCGATTTTTTGTGTGAACAAATAACTGGGTGTAACCAGCGTCGCTGGCTCTAGATTTATCATTACGAACTAATACAATCGGCTTTTCCGAATTAGGTTCTTGCAATATAGCTCTTGTGTGCCAGGTTATGTCGATAACTCGTTCTTTCAGGAAGTATTCGTCATCGACTCGTGACCAGACTCTCTCGATCTCTTCATAATTAAAACCATCTTTCTCTAGAGATTTCATAGCATTTTGTCGAACATCTTCGAGATATTCGTTTTTGTCAATCACCATTTCTAAACCTTTTCTAAGAGTCCTTTTTGTTTCAGAGTACAGTTGGTTCATTAATGATGCGCGCCATCCATTCCAAAGATTTGAGTTTGTTGCGTTCATGTCAGCAACGGTTAGGGCGTAGAGATAATCTAATCTGGTTTGATCACCAACAAATTTGGCGAAGTTATGAATAATATTTGGATCTTGTATGTCTTCGCGTTGCGCCGTGGTTGACATCACCAAATGATTGTCTACCAACCAACAGACTAAATTTGTATCCCAAAGAGGAAGTCGATGGTTTAGACAAAATCCCTTTGCTATCTCTGAACCAATTTTTGAGTGGTCGCCTTTCAACCCTTTTCCCAAGTCGTGATAAAACCCGGCGATGTATAATAGTTCTACTCTCGGAAGTCGAGAATGAATATGAGCGGCTATTGGAAATTTTTGTTCGTTGTTTTTGTACCGAAATCTCCTCATGTTCCGAACTACTTGAAGAGTGTGCGCATCAACCGTGTAACTGTGAAACAGATCAAATTGCATGTGACCGATTACCCTTTGAAATTCTGGCAGATATGCGCCCAATATGCCCCAGCGGCCCATTCGCCTTAATTGGGTAAACAAATGATTCGGCGCACCTAAGATTTTCAAAAAAGTTGCATTATTTTTTGGATCTTTCCTAAAATCCTCGTTAATCAGGTGAATATTTTTTTGCGCGAGTCGTATGGTCGAGGAGCTAAAACCTTTTACGCGATTGTCCGTGGCTGCCCAAAGAAACATTTCAAACAAAGCACCAGGCGTGTCCTGAAAAGCTGTGGGAGAAGATAGTTCAATCAGATCATTTACTAAGTTAAAATTACTATCTAGTTGAACTGCTTTCTTGTTTTTGTTGTGTTCCCATATTTCTTCTTCAAAATATTTCATTAGTGTTTCGTTGACCGTATTTACGGTCGAAGCACAAATATAATAGTCCTGCATGAATTGCTCTACCGCAAGCTGATCTTTATCTTGGTAGCACATTTGTTTTGCCAAGGATTGTTGGTGAGAAAAAAGAAGCCGATTTTCGTCTCTTCCCGCTAAAATGTGCAATCCAAACCTAACCTTCCATAAGAAAGCTCTTGCCTCAACAAGACGCTCATGCTCATAACGGCTTATGATTTGCTTTGCTGCTAGTTCCTTGAAATCTAGTGTTGCGAAGGTGCGTGCGGCTATCCACTGCAATGTCTGGATGTCTCGCAAGCCTCCAGGAGAGGTTTTTACGTTAGGTTCAAGTGAATATTCGGTGTAGTCGGATTTTTTATGTCTAATCTTTTGCTCGTTAGCTTTCGCTAAATAGAATTTCTTTTTGTGCCAAAGCTTTTTGGGGTGAAGTAAAGCATTTAGCTTTTCTAGCAAAACTAGCTTCCCCCGAATAACTCTAGCCTCTGTCATTGAAGTTAAGCTTGTTACGTCAGACAAAGCCTCTCTCTTGCAGTCTCTTAATGATCTGACGCTATGTCCTACGTTCAGCCCCACATCCCAGAGAAGAGTCACAAAGCTTTGGATATTATCCCTGTTCAGATAAACATCATCTCTTTCTAGAAGAATAAGGATATCGATGTCTGAATGAGGTAGTAATTCTTTTCTGCCAAATCCACCAACGGCAAGCAGGGCGATCCTGGATTTACGCCAACTTTTATCATTTTCGATCCACCTGAATTCATCCCAAGCGAAACCAAGAACTTCATAGATAAAATTCGAGTATTCGTGAATTATTGTGGCGACGTCGACGTTCTCGTAGAACGCAACGCTAAGCTTATTTTTCGCAGTCCGTATAGCTTCTTTAAGCGGAAAAACTCTGCTTGCAGGATTTTCGAGGTTAACTTTTAGTTGCGCCAAAGTTTCCTCAAACATTTTTCAATTGCACCTTTCGATAGTGTCGTCTTTTCTCCAGGTCAAAATTTCATAGCCATTTTCGGTCACCAATATCGTGTGTTCCCATTGCGCAGTTAGCTTGTGGTCTTTTGTTACAACCGTCCAATTATCTGGTAAAAGTTTTACGTTTGGTTTGCCGGCGTTTACCATCGGCTCGATCGTAAAGACCATTCCAGGACGAAGTTCAGGTCCTGTTCCCTCTTTCCCATAATGCAATATCTGAGGTTCGTCGTGAAACACCCTTCCGATACCATGCCCGCAGTATTCTCGCACTACAGAAAATCTATTTCGCTCCACGTGCTTTTGAATCACGGCACCAATATCGCCAACGTACCCTCCCGGCCGGACTGCTTTAATACCGAGATAAAGTGATTCTTGACAAACTTCTGTCAAGCGGGTCGCCAGTTTGCTCGTATTCCCTACCAGGAAGGTCTTGCTGGTGTCTCCATGGAATCCGTTTTTCTTTAAAGTGATGTCAATATTTATTATGTCCCCATCTTTTAGGATTTTTTTCTCGTTTGGAATACCGTGACAAACAACATGGTTTACAGAAGTACATATTGATTTAGGGAAACCACGATAATTCAGTGGAGCGGGAATAGCATTTTGTATTTCAATTGTGTAGTCGTGACAAATTTGATTAAGTTTTTCTGTGCTTACTCCAGGCTTTACAAACTCTTCTACCATTTCTAATTGTTCAGCGGCTAGCCTTCCAACAAGCCTCATGTTATCAATGTCGTCTGAAGACTTTATCTCAATCGTCATAAAAGGTACTTACTCTAAAGCCTTAATTTTAGCAGAGATTCCCTATTTATGACGAGAATTCGATGGGGACTCTGTGCAGTTAACGTCTCTGGTTTTTTATACACCAGGTAATTTTCTTAAAAAAGACTTTTATTCAGCAAATTAGTGGGAATTGTGGTATAAAACTCGGCTCAGCTGCTTTGGCTGAAAAATTCTCACAGAAGTCGTCACATGGTTCGGGTGCCGTCCTTTCGAAACGGTTGGACTATGGGGCTTTTGGAGGCTTAACCCAAAATAAGAAACGGAGATGCTATGACTAGTGTATCTATGAAGGAATTATTAGAGGCCGGTGTTCATTTTGGGCACCAAAAAAGATATTGGAATCCAAAGATGTCTAAATTCATTTTTGGTGTAAGGAATAACATCCATATCATCAACCTTGAAGAAACGCTCCCAGCCCTAAACGCGGCGGCAGAATTTGTTAACGATCTTGTACAAAAGAATAACAAGGTCTTGTTTGTAGGCACGAAGCGAAGTGCAGGCAAAGTAATAAAAGAGGAAGCAGAACGTTGCGGAATGCCTTATGTCGACAAACGATGGTTGGGTGGAATGTTAACCAATTACAAAACGATAAGACAATCTATCCGGCGATTGAGAGATTTAGAAATGCTATCTACTGATGGCACATTCGAGAAACTTACGAAGAAAGAGGCGTTATCGCTTCAGAGGGATTTGGATAAGCTTGAAGCTAGCTTAGGAGGAATTAAAGATATGGGAGGCCTCCCCGACGCAATTTTTGTTGTTGATGTTGATTACGAAAATATTGCGATTACAGAGGCAAGGAAGTTGGGGATCCCCGTTATTGGGATCGTCGATACCAACAGTTCTCCCGATGGAATTGATTACGTCATCCCGGGTAATGATGACGCTATTCGTTCAATAAAACTTTTTGTTTCCTCATTAGCGGACGCCGCAATCTCTGGTAAAGAAAAACGCGATGGGGTGATGCGTCCAGACGATTTTATTGAAATCGAGGAGTCCCCAGCAGCTGAACAACCTAACAAAGAAGATCAAGTTTCTGAAGGAGGCGAGATTGAGGAAGCGGCGGCCGAGGTAAGCTCAACAGAGGCAAGCTCAACAGAGGCAAGCTCAACAGAGGCAAGCTCAACAGAGGCAGATTCTTAATTACTAAAGAAAGGACATGAGTTATGACAGGAATTTCGGCTTCGGCGGTAAAAGAATTACGTGAAAGAACTGGTCTTGGAATGATGGATTGTAAAAATGCTCTAGTTCAATCTTCAGGTGATATGGATCTCGCGATAGAGACGCTTCGCAAATCAAGTGGGATGAAAGCAGCAAAAAAAGCTGGGCGAATAGCTGCGGATGGTATTATCAGCAGCAGAGTAGGAAACGGCATTGGGGTTATAGTGGAGGTCAACTGTGAAACGGACTTCGCGGCAAAGAATCAAGATTTTTTGGCTTTGGCAGATAGTGTTACCCAGCGAGTTTTTGAGGGAAGGATTAGCAATCTTGAGTCTATTGATTTTGAGGATGAAAGGGAAAAGCTGGTTCAAAAAATCGGTGAGAATATTACGATCAGAAGATCGGAAATTTTAGAAGATGCTAATGCAAGTGTTTCAAATTATATACACGGGAATAAAAAAATAGGCGTTCTTCTTGCAGTTTCAGGAGGAGATGAGGCCCTTGCTCAAGATATTGCGATGCACATAGCAGCTATGAATCCTTTGGTAGTGTCTCCCGACCAGGTTTCAGCGGAGCTTATAGAGAAAGAGCGAGAAATATATAAGGCTCAAGCGGAAGAATCCGGAAAGCCCCAAGAAATAGTTGAAAAAATGGTTGATGGAAGAGTGCGAAAATATTTGGCAGAAATTAGTCTCACAGAGCAACCTTTCGTGAAAGATAGCGAGAAGAAAGTTGGTGATCTTTGTTCGTCTTCCGGCGCAAAAATAATTCGGTTTGTTCGTTATGAAGTTGGTGAGGGGATTGACAAAGATGACGACGACTTCGCAGCGGAAGTTCAAAGACAATTAGGCGACTAAATAAACTAAGGTCGAAAGATGCGCCCCAAGAAACCTACTCCCAAATACGGAAGAATTCTCTTAAAACTATCGGGCGAAGCGCTTGGAGCCGGTGGGCTCGGTATTGACCCCAGCGTTTTAGATCGAACAGCTCTCGAGATTGGTCAGCTGGTTGGGATCGGCGTAGAAGTTGGTATGGTTATAGGAGGAGGGAATCTTTTTAGGGGAGCAACCTTGAATGCTGCTGGCCTTGATAGGGTCACTGGCGATCACATGGGTATGCTAGCTACTGTAATGAATGCTTTAGCAATGAGAGATGCTCTGGAAAGGGCAAATATTCAGACAAACGTAATGTCGGCGATCCCTATGAGCGGTGTTGTAGAGCACTATGACAGAAGAATGGCAATACGCCATTTAGAGGCGGGGAATGTTGTTATTTTCTCAGCTGGAACAGGAAACCCTTTTTTTACTACCGATTCTGCAGCTTGCGTCAGGGGTATAGAGATAGATGCTGATATGGTGCTTAAAGCGACTCGTGTTGATGGCGTATATTCCGCTGATCCTTTAAAAGATCCGACAGCAGTAAAATATGAAGCGTTATCATATGATGAAGTCTTGGAGAAGCAATTAGGAGTGATGGATCTCACTGCGATATGCCTTGCGAGAGATCATCAGATGCCACTTCGGGTCTTTGCCATGCAAGAAAGTGGGGCATTGAGAAATGCGGTAATTTTAGGTGAAGGGGGAACTCTTGTGTCCCAAATCTCAGAGGTTAATAAAAAATTTGAATGATTAAAGACGTTATAGATGACGCTGAAAAGCGAATGGAAAAGTCACTTAATTCACTTGAAGTTGCGTTTGCGAAAATTCGGACCGGGCGAGCGCATCCAAGCCTGTTAGATGGTGTCATTATTTCATATTTCGGTGTAGATACGCCTATTAATCAACTTGCTAATATTTCAGTTGAGGAAACCAGGAGCTTGATTATCTCGCCCTGGGAAAAACAATTAATTCCTGAGATAGAAAAAGCTATCCTAAAGTCTGATCTAGGGCTTAATCCGAGCAGCTCTTCAGACTCTATTCGGCTTCCTATGCCTCCCCTTACAGAAGAAAACAGACGGGATCTAGCTCGTATTGCTAAATCAGAAGCTGAGAATGCTCGGATAGCAGTTCGCAACATTCGACGAGATGCAAACGGAGACTTAAAAGACTTTCTGAAAGAGAAAGAAATTACTGAGGATGAGCAGCGTCGTGGGGAAGAGGCTATTCAGAAACTCACGGATGGAATGATAAAAAAGGTAGAGGTCGCGTTAATTGCCAAAGAAGCTGATCTAATGGAATTTTGAGAAATTATTCGGAACTCCAAGCTAGGATCGTAACTGGTTTCGTTAGTGCATTAGTCGCAGTCTGTTGTTTATTTTTCTTGTCAGACGAATTTTTCTACGCGTTCATTTGCGCTGTCTTTGGGATCTGCGCCTGGGAGTGGGGAAACCTTGCTGGACTTTCATCTTTCCGGGCGCTCTTATACCCAGTTTTTCTGGCAGGTTTGGTATTACTATCTCTACTCTTAAAAATCTCTGCTTTTTGGATAATTTCTATAGGACTCGTTTGGTGGGGAGTCGCTCTATTTCTAGTAATGTTCTATCCCAAATTTTGCGGGTTCTGGTCCGCACCGCTCCCTGTATTGATCATAGGAATAATTGTATTGCTTCCAAGTTTTTTCGCGTTTATTGGGTTAAAAAGCCACCAAAATGCCGATACGTTAATCCTCATTCTTCTCGTTTTTATTTGGGGAGCAGATATTGGTGCATTTTTTATTGGGAAAGCCATAGGGGGTGCCAAGCTTTGTGCGCATGTCAGTCCCGGGAAAACTTGGTCGGGCGTTATTGGAGGCGCTCTTATAGTTTCTCTCTTAAGTGTGCTCTTATTTCAGATGTTCGACGAGATTCGGTTGCTGGGTTGGCATTTTTATTTTTTTTTCTGTTTGGCCCTTTTTGTTTCCATAATTTCCGTTCTTGGAGATCTGACTCTTAGCATGTTTAAACGTGCTAGGGGTTTCAAAGATTCAGGAAGCCTGCTCCCAGGGCACGGAGGTTTTCTTGATCGAGTTGATAGCTTATTATCTGCTAGTCCGGTTTTTTCAGTGGTTGTCGCATTGAGCAAACTTTATGTCTTACCTTTCTGAGTTTTGTTTTTGGGATTCACCAAGTGAGTGAGTTTATTCAATTCGTATTTGCTCTTATAGTAACTTTTTCAATCATTGTTACCGTGCATGAACTTGGCCATTACATGGCGGCTCGTTTCTTCGGGGTGCATGTTTTAAGATTTAGCCTCGGTTTCGGGGCACCTTTTTATAGCAAGTCGCTCCGAAAGGCTAAGCCTCCGATACCCTCGACACAAAATGAACCCGAGTTTCCCCCAACAGAATTTGTTTTATCGGCAATTCCATTGGGTGGTTACGTCAAATTTCTTGACGACCGAGAACAGAAGGTGCCCTCTGAATTTTCGAGTACCTGTTTTAACCACAAAGGACCTTGGCAGCGAATCGCCATCGCAGCGGCAGGGCCTATCGCCAATTTTTTATTAGCTATTATCTGCTATTGGTCGATATTCATTGCAGGGGAGGGCGTGGGTTACTCGCCTGTTTTGGGAGGGATTGATTCAGAATCTATCGCGGCAAAATCGGGTTTAAAACAAAATCAGGAAATAGTGCGAGTTGATTATAACGAAACAAGGACTTGGAGAGATGTCAGAATCCAACTGCTAAAACGGATGGGAGAAACCGGTGAAATTGTGTTCACCGTCCGAGAAAAAGATAATATTGCTCTATCCCAGTATCGTGTTCCTATTTCTAACTTCTTATCAAAATCGGATGATCCTAACCCTATCTCTGCGCTTGGCTTGATATTAAGCACGCCTACACAATCGGCAAAAATAGGTGGGCTCAGCGATGATGGAAGAGCAAAAGCTTCTGGTTTAAGAATTGGGGACCAGATTAGAAAAGTGGACAAAGAACCTATCCATAAATGGCAACAGTTCGTGTCTATAATTCAAGCTAATCCAGAGACTAGTTTGAGTCTGGAAATTGATAGAAACGGGATCTCGAAAACGTTAATTCTCGTCCCAAAACTAAAAAGTGAAGATATGCCAATAGGCTTTATAGGTGCTTCTCCGATTATCGAGTGGCCGCAAGAGAGATTGGTTTCTCGAAAGTATTCGATGGGAGAGGCGTTTTTAAAAGCAATTGAACAGACTTTGGCCTTTATTAATTTCACATTAAATAGCCTTAGAAAAATGCTCCAAGGAGATATCTCTGTCAAGAATCTGAGCGGTCCGCTTCACGTAGGGGAGATTGCTAATGATACGCTTGAAGCTGGTGTTTTGAGTTTCATAAGCTTTATTGCTTTGCTAAGTATTTCGCTCGGTGTTATAAATTTGCTCCCTATCCCGATGCTAGATGGCGGTCATATTTGTTACTATATAATTGAAGTTTTTAGGGGCAAACCGCTACCAGATAACGTCCAAAATTTTGCTGCTCAGATAGGGATATTTATACTTTTAGGTATAATGATGCTCGCAATGTACAACGACATTCAGAGGTTTTTAGGTTAAGTTGAGTAAACTATTTCTTGTAAAAAAGGCTCTAAAGAGAATCTGTTTCGTAATGGTGTTCCTCTTTTGGAATAACTCGGCCAGTGGCTTCATTATCTCTGATATACGGCTTGAGGGATTGCAAAGGGTCTCTGCCGGCACAGTGTTTGGAGCTATATCCTATAGTATCGGAGACAACGTTGGTGCTTTGGAGTTGCAGGGTATCGCTCGGTCAATTTTTAAAACCGAATCTTTTGACGATGTTCAAATCGGGAGAGACGGTAATGTTTTAGTAGTTGTATTAAAAGAACGACCCTCTATTGATTCCATAGAATTTGAAGGAAACAAAGCTATTAAAACAGAGGCTTTACTAGAGGGGCTTCAAGGATCTGGCCTGTCCGAGGGACAGATATTTAAAAAGGTCACACTTGATCAAATTGCGTCTGACCTAGAAAGACAATACGTATCGCAAGGGCGATATGACGCTTCAGTAGAGGCAACGGTAGAAGAACTTACAAGGAATCGTGTTGCCATAAAAGTAGATATATATGAGGGCAGCGTCTCTGGTCTCAAACATATTAACATAATAGGGAATGTAGCGTTTCCAGATGAGGAACTGCTCGATCTTTTAGAGTTACGAATCCCCAAGTTTTTTGCCTTTTTTTCCAAAGATGATCAGTACTCTCGAGAAAAGTTCCAAAGCGATATTGAGGCGTTGGAATCTTTTTATTTGGATAGGGGCTACCTAGACTTTCGAATTGATTCGACTCAGGTTTCCGTAGCACCGAATATGGAGGACGTTTATATTACAATTAATCTCGAAGAGGGAGAAGTCTACAGTGTCTCAGGGGTTGAGATAGCTGGAGAGCTTCGAGATATACCAGAGAGTAGCATTCGCGCTCTTATTTTGGGAGCAGAGGACAAAGTTTTCTCTCGGCGCTTAATGACGTCCAGCGAGGAGCGAATTGAAGCCGCTCTGGGGAATGCCGGGTATACCTTTGCATCTGCAAAAGGCGAGCCAGTTCAGGACGAGGAAGACAACTCCGTAACCATAAAGTACTTTGTTGATGCTGGTAAGCGCGCCTATGTAAGGCGAGTCAACTTCAGCGGAAATACCGTAACCCAAGATCATGTTCTTCGCAGGGAAATGAGGCAAATGGAGAATGGTTGGGCTTCCACTGCAATGATAGAAGGGTCAAAAATAAGATTACAGCGGTTGGGTTTTTTTAAAGAAGTTAACGTTGAGACTCCCGCGGTACTTGGGATGGAAGATCAAATCGATGTTAATTTTACCGTGGAAGAGCAACCTTCTGGATCGATATCCGCCACTGTTGGGTACGCAGAAAATAGAGGTTTGATACTTGGGCTCGGTTACCAAGAATCTAACGTGTTTGGAACTGGAAATAGCATAAATATTGGAGTGAATAGGAGTGATTTTCAAACTTCTCTGAGCCTGTCGTTCTTTGACCCCTATTTTACGGTGGATGGGGTAAGTCGCGGTTATTCGATATCATATAGAAAAAGTGACTTTGAGGATTTTAATGTTGCCAGTTTCTCGACTGACAGTATTGGAGCGAATGTAAGTTTTGGATACCCGATTTCAGAAATATCTAGGATCAATTTCAATATAGGATTTGAGAACACTCAGATTGAGGAAGGAATTATCCCAGCTAGAGAAATTTCTGAATTTTTAGATCGAGAAGGTAGTGAGTTTAATCTGATAACTTTGCAAGCATCTTACAGAATGTCAGCCCTGAATCGTGGATTGCTGCCCACAGGCGGTCGATCTCAATCAATTTCTTTCGATATGACTATTCCCGGCAGTGAACTAGAGTTTTATCGCATTAATTATAATGGCCAGATTTTTTTCCCTTTATTTGATCCTTTTGTTTTAAGGTTAAGAACAGACTTGGGGTACGGGGGAACTTACGGAGATACTCAGACTTTTCCGTTCTATAAGCATTTTTTTGCTGGCGGCATGGGTTCGGTTCGGGGATTTGATGGCAACTCGTTGGGTCCGAGGTCTACTCCCTCGCCGCAAGATAGATTTAATGACCCGGACCCAATTGGAGGCAACGTGCTAATAGAAATGAGCGCTGAGATACTGTTTCCATTGCCGTTTGTTGATGATCAAACGCAGATGCGCTCGGTGTTGTTTTTTGACGCAGGGAATGTCTTTAACACCAATTGTCCTCAAGTCAGTGTCTATTGTTTAGATATTGATGAAGGGGAGCTTCGATACAGCGCCGGGATCGCTTTTACCTGGATAACTGGATTCGCACCCCTTAGCTTTTCTCTTTCTTTCCCGATAAATGAAAAAGAGGGTGATGAGAAAGAAAGTTTTCAATTTGAACTTGGAAAGAGCTTCTAAACACTATTTTCTTGATAACGTTTGAATCTTTTTGGCCTTTAGATGGCAGAAATAACCGTTGAATAGGTCTTTGGGATATGTAAACATTCCGACCCGGAGTATGACTCTGCTAGATTCTTCAACAGAGAACAGTTAAATCCATCATGATTGAGGAGAAAAGTTTTGCGAAGTAGAAAATATATTTTAACTGCAGTCTTTGGCGTTCTTGCGGCACTTGGAGCTACCACAGCGCACTCTGAAACAAAAATTGGGGTTGCAAACGTTCAGCAGGCGATTCTTCAGTCTGAGTCAGGGAAAAAACTGGTGGAACAAATTAACGCGAATTTTTCTGAACAGGATGAAGCGTTAAAGGAAAGACAAACAGAAATTACAGCTCTTTTAGAGAAACTTAAGAAAGACACTGAACTTATGAGCGAGCAGGAATTTCAATCCTTGCTCAATGAAATCACTCAGAAGAGAAGCGAGCTTGCTCAAGTTTTTCAGCAATTGAATAGACTTAAAACAGAGCAAATTGAGAGAGTAATTCAATCTTTAGGGCCCAGAGCTCAAGAAGCGATAGAGGCGCTGGTCTTAAGTGACAAGTACGATTTAATTCTACGGCGAGAAAATACCTTGTATCGTCACGAGCTCTACGATGTGACTTCCAAGCTCACAGAAAAAATGAATTCACTTGAGCAGTAATTGAAATTGTGAAGCTTAAGGATATTGCTGATTCTTTTGAATTACAAACCATAGGCAATGTTGATAAAGAAATATCCGGTCTTGCGAGCTTGGAGAAAGCAGGGCCCGACGATCTAGCTTTTCTTTTCAGTAGATCCCATCGAGAATCTTTGGTTTCTAGCGAAGCAGGGGCATTCGTGTTAAAAAAAGAAGACAAAGATTTGATAGATGGTCCGGCCATCATATCTCCAAATCCCCGCGCCTCATGGGCTTTAATCGCTAATCTCTTTGATCCAAAACCAATAAAAATGCCGTTCATCTCTTTGTCAGCAACAATTAATGATGGAGCAGTGATTGGGAAAAACGTAGCAATAGAACCAAATGTTAATATTGGATCAGGAGCTTCAATAGGTGACGAAGTTATTATCGGCTCTGGCTGCACGATCGGTGAGGGAGTGAGGATTGGGAACAGGACGAGGCTATACCCAAACGTCGCAATTTATCATGATGTAATGATCGGTGAGGATTGCATTTTTCACGCGAACAGCGTTATTGGTTCAGACGGATTTGGGTACGAATATGATGAAGATAGCAGAAGTTTTTTAAAGATCCCACAGATATATAGCGTGATAATAGGCGACCAAGTCGAGATTGGAGCTTGCACAACCATTGACAGGGGAGCGCTAGACAATACTGTTATAGGAGCTGGGTGCAAGATCGATAATCAGGTTCAAATTGCTCATGGTGTGAAGATAGGGAAACACACTGTGATATCCGGTTGTACCGGCATTTCTGGTAGCACAAAAATTGGAGAATATTGCCTTATCGGCGGCGGCGTAGGAATCGTAGATAATATTGAGATAGCTGATCAAGTTGAGATCACGGGCATGTCCCTTGTTAACCGGTCTATAAAAGAAAAGGGAAGGTATTCGTCTGGTTCGATAATGATGCGTGGAGGGGATTGGAAAAGAAATGCCATCACTCAGACAAAGTTGTATGAAATGTCTAAACGTCTCCGAAAGATTGAAAAAGAAACTGGAAGTTCGGAATGAGTCACGGGATGGAAGTAATTGAGATTCAGAATTATCTGCCCCACCGGTATCCTTTTCTATTGGTCGACAGGGTTAAGGAATTTGAGCCCGACAAGAAAATTGTCTGCCTTAAGAACGTTACTATCAATGAGCCAATATTTCTTGGCCATTTCCCCTCACAGCCAGTTTTTCCAGGGGTTTTGATAGTTGAAGCACTTGCTCAGGCTGCGGGAATACTGGCCTTTCGGAGTCGGAATCGAACTCTAGAGGACGGTTATATTTATTACTTGGCAGGAACAGATAAAACAAAATTCAAGAGATCCGTTGTTCCGGGTGATCAGATTTATTTAGAAGTAGAGATAAGCAATCTCAGAAATCACTGGATGAAGGCTTTTGGTAAGGCATTTGTAGATCAGAAATTGGTTTGTTCCACTTTTCTTACCTGTGCGGAACAGAAGGTTAAGTGACTTTGGCTGAAATGCGCTCGTCTCCATTAACTATCGCAATCGTTGCAGGAGAAGCCTCCGGTGATCAGTTAGGTGCATCGCTTATTCATCAGATTAAGAGCTTAGAGCCAGATGCTAAGTTCGTTGGGGTCGGAGGATCTTTGATGTTAGCTGAAGGTTTTCCCGATAGCTATGACATAGAGACACTCTCCGTGAACGGATTTTTCGATCCTATTCTACGATTGCCGGCGTTAATAAAACTGATGCTAAAGCTTCGAAGAGAAATTATTAATAAGCGACCAAGCTGTTTCGTGGGCATCGACTCGAATTTTTTTAACCTAATGTTGGCAGGTTTTTTAAAGAAAAAAGGTATAAAAACCATTCAATATGTTTCGCCGTCAATTTGGGCTTGGAGAAAAGGTAGAGTAAAAAAAATCGCTCGACGTGTAGATTTGGTGCTTACCCTTTATCCATTTGAAGCGTTAGTTTTTAAGGAAAATTCAGTAAAAGCTGAATTTGTCGGTCATCCGGTTGCATCGGAATATTTGAATATTGATTATGAAGCGCTAAAAACAGACGCTCGAAGAGAACTCAAAATCAGTCCTGACAAAAAGGTAGTGGCTATCTTGCCCGGCAGTCGAAGAAGCGAAGTTGCCATGTCTGGGAGAGATTTCTTGGAAACTGCCATAGAATTGCGCGAACACGTAGATAAGTTTTTAATCCCTGCAGCGAATCCAAAAAGGTATCAACAGTTGTTTTCGATGTTAGGAGACTTTCCTGAACTTCAGGGTAAAGTTCGGCTTTTTAGAGGGAATTCCAAAAAAGTAATGTCAGCGTCCGATGCGGTCTTGGTAAATTCTGGCACGGCGACTTTAGAGGCAATGCTTTTACGAAAACCTATGGTGATGTCATATCGATTAGGAAAACTTACGCACCTTCTTGTTTCAAAACTTGTCAGGACTAATTTATTCGCTCTCCCCAATATATTGGCCGGTGAAAAAATAGTGCCTGAGTTCATTCAAGATAAAGCTAAACCTAAAAAAATGGCAAAAGCGATAAAGCATTTCCTTGGAAGTACTGAGCAAAATGCGTTATTTTTAAGGTATCACGAACTTCATTCTGAGCTCTGTGGTTCTGGAGTCAGCGGCGATGAGGCCTCGCAGGCTATCCTAAAATTTTGTAAAGAAAACTGACCGTGATATCAAAAAGAAAGATGATAGCTGGAATAGATGAAGCGGGCAGAGGACCGTTGGCGGGGAGTGTGTGCGCTGCAGCGGTTGTTTTGGATGGTAGTAATGCTATCGACGGATTGCGAGATTCAAAAAAGTTATCCGAACGGAAGAGGATCGATTTGAGCGAGGAGATAAAAAAAAAGCCATTAGCTTTGGCATAGCTTTTTGTCTTCCAGACGAAATAGATAAGTATAATATCCACGTTGCAAGTCTGATGGCAATGGGTCGAGCTTTTGAGTTATTGTCTGTGAAGGTCGATAAAGCGTTTGTAGATGGACGTTTTGCCCCTGACATCGAATGTTCCACTGAGTGTGTGATAGGGGGCGACAACACGATTCAAGAGATCATGGCGGCATCTATCTTAGCAAAATGCGCAAGAGATATTGAGATGAAAAAACTTGCTAAGATCTATCCTCAATACGGGTTTGAGAAAAATAAAGGGTATCCTACAAAGTTTCACAAAGAAGCGCTGGCCGAATATGGGCTCTCGCCAATTCATCGAAGAACATTCGGGCCCTGTAAGACCCTGATTTTAGATTCCAAAAGAATTGATTTAGATGCATCTTCTCGGTGAGTAAGAAAGCGATGATTGCGTGGGGAAAGAAATTTCTTTTTTTTTGTTTTTTCTTCTTATCCTTAGCAAATCTAATAGGATGCTCAAAAAAAAGTTACTTTGATACTTATGTTGAGCGTTTGGAAAACTTGCTCGGCGAGACTATCCAGAAGCCCAGAAACCTTCCTCCTAGTTCTTTCCCTCGGCAAATTGTTGCAAATCAAAAAAATTCAGTGACTTCGATTAATCTTTTAGATTTTTTAGCACTTCAACCGTGTAAACTTCAGCTAATAATAGCTCAGCGAAACTCTGCACTCGGAAAAGTCGCTCTTGAGTCGCAGAAATTAATTAACGAGCTTTTATTCCTTAACTTAGCTCAAGAATGCTTAGATCGACTAGGACCAAATGATCAGCTCTTAAAAGAAAAAATCCGAGAATCTATATTAAAAAAAAAGGGTGATCTCCCGCTAACCATAGCTCGCGCCACACTAGGCGGTCCAGAATTTAAGGAGATGTGGTCGTCGTCGGTCGGAGGTCTTTTTTTCGATAGCGAAGGCATTCTCGCATTGAACTACATCCGTAAGAGATCTGAGAATTGGTTAGAGGGGATTTACCACTTCGAGGATCTAGAGCTGGAAGATAATCTTTCGGTATTGAGGTCCGCGCCTCTTGCTGAATATATGCGTCAACTTCTAAGGGTTAACTACTATCTTCAAAAGTTGACCGTTTTAATTCAGGAAGAGCACCGTAGGGAGGGATTTTGCCGGGGTGGTGTAGTTACGAACAAAGGGATTATTTTAAGAAATTTAGTAGAAGCGTATTTTACTAAAGCGTCTTTGAACGAAATAAATATTGCAAGCCGAGGATCGAGTGAATTCTTGTTTGAGATTCAGGAGCTAAACCAGCTTCTTTTTGATGTTTTAACTGAGAGCTATAAAGATTTTTTTACTGGTCAGTTTTTGGTCTTAAGACAGTCTAAAAAAATTCTTAAGGAGCATAGTGCCGTCCTCGAACCAATCGTTTTCGGTTGTGAGAGTTCTATATCTTAGCGTTCCCGGGGGTTCTAGGAAAGGGAATGCAGTCTCTTATGTTATCCATCCCAGTAATGTAACTGATTAATCGTTCGAAACCTAAACCAAAACCAGCATGCGGGACGGTCCCATATTTTCTTAAGTCTCTATACCAAGAGAGCTGGCTTAGAATTCTTTGGCTTTGAATTCGTGAGTCTAAGATATCGAGACGTTCTTCCCTCTGACTTCCGCCGATTATCTCACCAATTCCAGGAACTAAAACATCCATAGCTGATACAGTCCTTCCATCGTCGTTAAGCCTCATATAGAAAGCCTTTATATCTTTTGGATAATCTGAAACGATTACAGGGCCATTTGCATAATTCTCTGTTAAAAATCGCTCGTGTTCCGATTGCAAATCAAGTCCCCACTCAACCGGGAAATGAAAATCTCCTTTGCTTTTTTTGAGAATTTCTATTGCATCTGTATAAGGGATTTTTTCGAAGTTTTTTTCTAAAACTCCCAAAAGCCTTCCTGTAAGTGCTTTGTCGATTTGTTGGGTAAAGAAATTTAAATCTTCCGAACAGTTCTCTAAAACATGTTCGATTATTGCTTTCAATAACGCTTCAGCGAGTGCGGCATTGTCCTCTAGATCTGCAAATGCTATTTCAGGCTCTATCATCCAGAATTCGGCTAAATGTCTTGATGTGTTTGAGTTTTCAGCCCTAAAGGTCGGACCAAAAGTGTAAACCTTTGACATTGCTAAACAGTAGGCCTCTGCATTCAATTGCCCAGATACTGTTAAAAAAGCTTCTCTTCCAAAAAAATCCTCAGCATAGTCTGCGTCAAGCGCCGCAATTTTTTTTTGAGCGTGGTCTAGGGTGCTAACTTTGAATAATTCGCCGGCTCCTTCGCAGTCGCTCGAGGTAATAATCGGTGTATTGACCCAGTGAAAACCATTCTCAAAAAAATAGTTATGAATTTTATTAGCGACGGAAGATCTTATTCTTGCGATAGCACCAAATGTATTAGTTCTTATTCTCAAGTGCGGCAATCCTCTCAAATATTCAAAGGTGTGCCTTTTCTTTGCTATTGGGTAATTTTCTGGTTCTTCTATGGCGCCCAGGATTTCTACTTCTTTCGCCTGTATTTCAACATCTTGTCCTTTACCCATTGACTCAACGAGTATTCCTGAAACTTTAATTGAGACTCCTGTCGTGATTTTTTCAATCTCGCTATAATTAACTAGTTCCTTAGGCGCGACCACCTGGATGGATGATACGCTGCTCCCATCGTTTACTTCGATAAAGCTAATGCCCGCCTTGGAGTGTCTGGTGCTTCGTACCCATCCAGTGATGCGAATGTGCTCGTTTAGGCGATCAGCTTGCCAAGCCCGATCCGTGAGAAATTTTTTGATCTCTGGTGTTTTCATGTTCTTATCTCAGTAATTATTCCCAATAAGTTTTATTCGTTTATTAATCTTTTTACGTTGGATAGCACATATTCTGTTGGCTCATATATTGCGTGAAGCTCATTCCATACTCTGGGAAATAAAAAAGCTGTGCCACCCCGAGACTCAAATGCAGAAACGTTAAAGGCCATATCGTCAATTAGTATAGCCTTTTCGTGAGCGAGTCTGTCTTTATGTTTTGTAAAGATATACTCAGAGAAGCTTGCCCCGAAATAGTCTTTAAGCCAATGATGCTTGCCTGATAGGCAGCCGGGAGCTCCAGAGGGAGCACTAAGAAACATAACGTTCCCAAAAGATTTTAGCTCTGTATATAGGTAGCTAAACCACTTATAGGCTTTTAGCTCCCTCCAAAAATTTTCTGTCTCTAACGCTTTGTCTGTGAAGAATTCGATCGGTTTTTTTTCGATGGATAGTGTCGGAAATAATTCGCCTGGCTGGGTTGTTTTCCATTTTGAAAAAATCGTCTTTGGGTCATAACCCTGAATTTCTAGAGCACTAGCCATGAAGTCTATACAAACACCGTCGAGGTCTAAATATATTTCATAATTTTTCATATGTTATTTCGCAAAGCCGTAAATTTCTTCGCCAAGTTATGGGAGATCATTTCCTCACATTTTAATGCAATCTTTTCTTAGTTGGATCATGAGAATTGCGATTGCGCTTAGAACTAAAGGCCACCCAGTATTACATTAGATTTCTCTAGTTGATGCTTCCAGCCATTCAAGATCTTCCTTTTTCAAAAATGGCGCGAGCTTCCTTCTGGTAGTTTCGTGGTAAGAGTTAACCCAATAGATCTCTTGCTCCGAAAGAAGGTTAGGATCAATTAGAGAATGGTCAAAAGGCGCAAAACTAATGGTGTCAAACGAGAGCATCGAATCGAAATTCTCTACAACCACTACCAGGTTCTCGCACCGAATTCCGTAATCACCCTCCTTATAAAATCCTGGTTCATTTGAAATAACCATGCCAGGAATTAGCTCTTGAGAATGAGCTGATTTGGAAATGCTTTGCGGCCCCTCGTGAACTGAAAGAAACGCTCCGACGCCATGACCTGTTCCATGGTCGTAATCAAATCCCTCTCTCCAAAGGTATTGCCGCGCAAGAACATCTAGATTTGCACCTGTTGTTCCTTT
Source organism: uncultured OM182 clade bacterium (assembly GCA_902567095.1). Lineage (GTDB taxonomy): Bacteria > Pseudomonadota > Gammaproteobacteria > Pseudomonadales > Azotimanducaceae > UBA9659. The sequence continues at coordinate 6,844 of CACFLG010000004.1, read as the reverse complement.
GGGGAAAACAGCCTCCGCAAGAGCGATGTGTCCTTTAAGAACGAGAGTGAACATTTTCTTGTGCTCTTCATTAGGGGTTCCAATGGCTATGGTCCTTGTGATGTCTGTAGTTCCGTCTAAGTATTGCGCACCAGAATCAACCAGATAAAGACTGTTCGGTTCTAGTTTCGACGGCACACCATTAAGGTAATTATAATGAGCTAGCGCAGCGTTTTCGCCGGTTGCTGAGATCGTGTCGAAAGAGAGGCCTTGGAAGTGTTCTAGATTACTTCTGTAACTTTCCAGTTCGTCTGCGAGTCTTTTTTCGTCATGATAAATACCTCTTTTTACCTCATTGTCCAACCAACCTAAAAAACGAGTGAGGGCAGCTCCATCTCTAAGGTGGCATTTTCGTATCCCATTCAGTTCTGTTTCGTTCTTTATTGATTTGGCTAAAATTGTCGGGTCTGAACCCTCAACTAAATCTGCACCCGCTTTAAGGCAGATTAATTGGCACCACGCGTTCGACGTTTTAGGGTCTACAGATATTTTACAGTCTTTCTTTCCAAGACGTTGTAAATGCTCTTCTAACTCTTCGTTTTTTTTCCATTCAACGCCTTCTCCCACATGGTCGAAAAAGTTCTCGGGCAGTTTTTTTTCGTCTACAAAAATAATAACTTTTCCGTTGCTCTCTAGTATTGCAAATGAGCGAGCTACAGGAAGTCTAGGCACATCGTTACCACGTATGTTCAAGATCCAAGCAATAGAATCTAGTTGTGTGATCAAAGCGAAGTCCGCCTTTCTTTCTCTGACCACCTTGGCGGCTGTGTCTCTTTTTGTTCGGCTACTGATACCGGTGAAGAACTCCTCAAGTAGCATGATTTCGTCGTCGCAAGGCTTTGGACGATCTTTCCAACACAAATCTATCGGGTTTTTATCTAGCTCGACAACCTCGATTTTATTTTGTCCTAGCTCGTGTTCCATCTTTCGGAACCAATCTAGAGAATGAAGCCTAGTATCAATTCCGACCTTTGAGTTGGTTGCCAGTTTTTCCAAAAGCCATTCTGCAGCGGAATCGTTGGTGGCATGTTTAAACTCAAAAGTGTCTGCTGGGAGTTGTTGACGGACCTGAATTGTATATCTCCCGTCGACAAAAATTGCTGCCGAATTTCTGAGCACGATGCACAACCCCGCAGACCCCGTGAATCCTGTAAGCCATTTCAGTCTCTCCTCTTCAGGAGGTACATATTCGCCCAGGTGTTCGTCAGATCTCGGAACGACAAAGGCGTCTAGATCAAGTTCAGCTAGCTTCTCTCTCACCGATACTAGTCTTATTTTAGTTTTGTCAATTTCGGGGTTGGAAAGACCACACACATTCATTTTTGGATACTCGAAAATATAGTCTCTTTTTGATGAGACTTATGTTCTGTTCTTTAGTTTTTTAGTTTAAGCCCGAAAGCAAAAAACATCCGTAACCGTTTCACCCATCATCTTATCATTTTCTTGGTTAGATCTTTTCTCATTATTTTTGAATATTTCTTGGAGAAGAAATTGCCTTAATCTTTGCCTTAACTCTTAGAGAGCCTGGGTTGTAACCAAGAGCTCTTTCCAATGCTTTTAGTGCTTCCTTAGTTTTTCTAATTTTCAGTAGGCTGAGGGCTCTGTTGTATTCGACAATATCTTTAGGAACACCTCCAAGATCTAGAGCTTTTTGATAATCCAACAATGCTTTTTCGTATTCCTTTAGCCGATGAAATACTGTGCCTCGATTGATATAAATTTTAGACAAATCTTTTTTTAACTGTGCCGCCTGGTTGTGATCCTCTAGGGCTTGACGCAGTTCTCCTCCAGCGGCAAGAATAATTCCACGATTTGTGTGAGTTGCTGCGAGATCCCGCTTTGAAAGGTTGTCATGTCTGATTGCATTAGAGCAAACTCTGGCATCTAACAAAGATGACGGGTTCCCGCTAGCTATGAAACATTGCGTCGCATTTGCTGATCCAAAAGAGGTCTTGCTTTGCGCAAAACTCCAGGCTGAGCACAGTGCTAAAGCTATGAGGAAAAGACTTTTATACGTATTTCTTGAAATTAACATCGTTCGGTCCTTTAAAACAGCGTTACAGGGTCCCACTTCCCATTGAAAGACTCGGTGTTTTCCCAGATGGTGTAGTTTTCTCCATAAAGGTTTTGTGATTTGCTTAGCTGTAAATTTGATCCTTCGAACAAGAACCCAAAAATCATATTTTCGTCGAAATCAATCATTGTGCATCCCGGGGAGAAGTCCCCACTGATAGTTCCTGCGTTGATTAATATCAGCTTTTTAAAGTGAACCATCGTGCGGAAATGAATATGTCCGTTAATCACATAATCGAATTTTTCTTCCCCTATTATTTGGTCTAGCTCGTTACTTTTTATTGGCTGAAGTCGATCTGTTCCTGGCCAGACCTTCTTCAGATCGTTTTTACCAACGCCGTGACATAAAAGAACTCTTATTCCGCCGAACATAAATTTTTCTTGCAATGGTAAAATGCTCAAATAATCAAGCGTCGACTTAGACAAATCGTGTATTTTGTGAGCGTTCTTCACATGGCGAGCTTTGTTCTCGATTATCCATCTGTCGTGGTTGCCTCTGACCGTAACAACATCGAAAGCCTTGAGTAATTCGACACTTCGATTAGGGCATCCAGGGCCATCAATAATATCTCCAGTGCAAACTATCTTCTTGCAACCCTGGTTAGCAAGATAACTTAAACAGTTTTCAAGACGCACATCTTCTGCGTGCACATCTCCAATTATACCCAACCTACGAGCTTCTTTTTTAACCACTTCCTGCGCCACTAGAAAGTGTGTCTTTAATCAGGATTAATCTTTTCTCTGGGTCAGTCATTTCTAATAATGACTGCATCAAATCGGGATCGAAACGAATTAATTTGAAAATTTCGAAAGAAAATTTTTTGGGATCTAACGTGTTCCATCCTTCTTGGTCGAACTTGGCAAGTTCAGCCGGAGCCTCTCGTTGAAGAATCGCAATCATTAAATCCAAAATTTTTTGTTGATGTTGAACGAGCCTAGAAGACTCTACATTTACATCTTCTAGTAATCTGCAATTGCAGATTCTATACGGAAGCAGCTGCGTTTCTTCCACTAACATAACCCTATGCTTTAAATTTATATTGACGTAAATTCGACCGTCCTTTGTCTTCTCCAGAACCTTCACTTCTCCCATACTAAAAACACCTCTCGGCTCATAGGTGGCTTGGTTTCGGGTGAGCGCCTCTTTGATCGTTTGGTTTTCCCTTGGAATGCTTATTCTTTTTTTTGTATTTGTAATTCCGATCATACGATCTTTCTTTACGGAGTCCTCGATCATCGTTCTATATCTTGGTTCGAAGACATGCAAAGGCATTACAGTGTTAGGGAAAGCAACCAGATCGGGGATCGGGAAAAGCGGTACTTCAAAGAAATTTTTCATGCGGCTTTTACTTTTTAACTAGTATTAATCCGACGAGTTTTAATCTTGCTTTAGTTACTCAGCTTAGCACTTTTTAGCAGCGCAAAACGGGTAACTATCATGTTCTTACGATAGAAGAGAAACATTAGCCTCGTTTGATTGAAAAAAATATAGCGCTGGTTGAACAGAATGACGATAAATGTCTGGGTCCATTTCACTGTCCTGCGGTCAAAACGCTGAGTATAGTCTAACTCGAGCCGCTCCAATTCCCCTCTACTGAAACTTGAGATCGGCGCACACGCCCTGCCATATATCACGGAAATTCTCTAAAAAGGGATTCATAGGGGTGTGGTTTAATGATTTCGGTCTAACTTAGGCCTTTACTTAACAAGATAAGATTCACAAACGCTTTCTATCGAGCCCGTTCGCATCATCAAATCAAATCTCTTCCATAGTGTTTTCATGATTTAACTCTAATTTTTCTCAAAGGTTACTGAGCACTGGCGAGTGTCTTCGAGCCTACAATCAATTTGCTTGCGGTCGCGAAATCTAGCAGAGGTTGGCCATTACAAGTCACATCTTTAAGTGATTTGCGAGTAATATGAAGCCTTTTTGCCTCAGCTACTATCGAAGACTTCGACTCTAGCGCTGCGGAGCAGATACTCATCGGTATCTCATCCCCAACGAAGCGGTAACTGTCTTCCTGTATCCTTTGCTCTGAAGCCAATGCTACGTTTGACAAAAAAAGAATGATTAGGTGAGCTTTAAATATTTTTTTCATCAATTTCTCCATCTATTTCGTAAACAATCTTTATAATCTTTATAATCTTTATCGAAAATTAATATATAAAGAAAAATAAAGAAAGTCTAGGGAATCTTTATAATTTCTTTAAAAAATAGGTTCTAAAGAACAAACAGCTTTTGTCCTTTAACAAAAAAAGCGTAAGATTTACCAATTAAGAACTTAATACTCCAGAGGCTTTGACTAAATTGGGGACCAAAAAGGTAGCTTTAGTTACAGGGGCAAGTAAAGGTGTCGGTAAAGGGGCAGCTGAGGGGTTGGCCGAAGCGGGCTACAAAGTTTATTTCACCGGCCGGAGCTCGAGCAAGGATAACCCGCCAAAACCGCTTACTATCGAAGCGACAGCCCAATCGGTTGACAAATTTGGGGGAGAGGGTATTCCAATTCTGTTGGATCATAACGATGATAAACAGGTGCAAAAACTCGTTGATCGAATTCAGATGGAAGATGGAAGGCTTGATGTTTTAGTGAATAATGTCTATCAAATTCCGAATCCACCGGCAATGGGAAAAGGATTTTGGGAGCATCCCATCTCCGTTTGGGATGATCAATGTGGTGTTGGTCTGAGAGGTTACTATGTGATGTCCGCCCTCGCAGCGCCGCTAATGGTTAAGCAATCCAGCGGGCTTATTGTCAACATCTCTTCCCGAGGAGGTAGAGAGTATGTTTTCAGTGCAAGCTATGGTGCTGGGAAAGCGGGCGTAGACAGAATGGCGCAAGACATGGCTCTAGAGCTAGAACCTCACAACGTGGCTGCCTTATCGCTCTCTCCGTCTAAAGTAAAGACCGAATTCATTTTAGATATGGTAGCTCAAGGAAAGATGAAGATTGATCCAGACGAAGCCCAGTCTGTTAGGTTCACGGGAAGGGTGATAGCTGCTATAGCTTCAAGTGCAGACGTAATGAATTTATCGGGTGGCATCTATACGGTTTCTGGTTTGGCTGCTCGGCTCGGGGTTGAAGACCCTGAGCCGGGCGCAAATTTTTAGCTACTCTTTCAGACGTGCCCTATACTGCAACAACGTTTTCCGCCTGGGGCCCCTTTTCTCCCTGCGAAATTGTAAATTCTACTGTTTGACCTTCAGCGAGAGTTTTGAAACCGTCCCCACTAATTGCGCTGAAGTGCACAAAGACATCCGGGCCTGAGTCTTGCGAAATAAATCCAAAGCCTTTCGACTCGTTAAACCATTTTACTGTACCTGTTGTTGTTGACATGCGAATTCTTCTTCCTTTCTAATTTTATAGTTGCTGAACTTGTTGCTCTTACCAAATTCGTAAGGAAGTCAAAAAACTTCTTTGCCAAATTTACTTGCTAGAGATGTTCAACTTAACAGTATACGCTTGGATGAAAGGCTCAGACAAGTAAAAAAAGGAATTAAGTGATCAAAGTTTTAGAAAAATGATGAAAAGAGACATATTCCCCGGTTTTTTTCTAATTTTCGACGTATTTTAATGAAATTGAGTTGACACAGTGTCTTGTGTTTTTAGGCGTAAAGTTCTCGCCTTCAAAGACATGACCTAGATGGCCGCCACAATTCGAGCATAAAATCTCTATGCGAAGCCCGTCTGCATCCACTTCCCTTCTGATTGCTCCCGGTAATTCGTCGTCGAAAGCTGGCCAACCGCAATTAGAGTGAAACTTGTCTTGTGCCTGGTAGAGGGGCTGGTCGCAATGTTTACATGCATAGTGACCGCCTTCCGCAAAGTGATCAGTGTATTTGCCGGAGAATGGCCTTTCGGTGCCCTTTTGGAGGATAACCCATTTCTCTTCTTCGTTTAATTCATTCATTGCTATATTATCTCCCAACACCTTAAGTTTTGCACCTAATAGAGACTATGACCAGGGAGAAACTATCTAGGGTTATTGGAAACCCCTTCTTTTCAGTCTTTTTATTCATTTTCTGATGGGACATTGCCTATGAAATCCTTTTGCACTGCTGTCGCTTTTTGCTTAATTACATTTTTTCTTATTGGCTGTTCAGGGAATTTGGATGACGAAGCGGCAAAAAATAACGATTTGCAAACTTCCGTTGGAAGTGCTTTCTTAGAAGAAAATGGCACCCGTCCAAACGTCGTAACTACATCTAGTGGTCTCCAATACATCGTTCTGAAAGAGGGACGCGGTAAAAAGCCTAATTCTTCTTCTACCGTGGTAACACACTATCAAGGAGAGTTAGTCGACGGAACTATTTTTGACAGTTCCCGCCAACGAGGCGCTCCTGCCACCTTCGCAGTGGGTGGTGTGATAAAAGGCTGGACCGAAGCACTTCAATTGATGAATGAGGGATCACATTGGCGTCTGTTCATACCTCCCGAGTTAGCTTATGGGTCGAGGGGCGCAGGTGGAGGGCTGATACCTGCCAATGCGATTTTGATTTTTGATATTGAGCTCCTTGAAGTACAGTAGAGCTGGCCGGTCTCTTAAGGGAAGACAGAATGGACGAACTTAGAAAATTTAGAGAACAAACAAGGGAGTGGTTGGAAATCAATTGTCCGCAAGCCGCAAGAGGACCCGGTTATGTTCCGATAGGCAGCAGGTCAGTAGACCTGCATCCCGAGCTCAGACTTTGGCTTAAAAGAATGATTGAGAAAGGTTGGACGGTCCCGACATG